>QKDJ01000008.1 GCA_003252145.1 Azovibrio restrictus | reverse complement strand
GACCTGGCGCAGGCGGGCCGGGTCCCCTCGAACCCAGTCCGGTACCTGAGCCCCCCGGATCACCTTCATTTCCAGCCCTTTGGAGCGCCCGCGCAAGGCAAAAGGCTTCATGACGTCGTCCAGCAGTCTGGGCAAGGGGAAATCTATGGCTTCCAGATCCAGCTTGCCGGCTTCGATCTTGGAAAAGTCCAGGATGTCGTTAATGATCACCAGCAGGGCATCCGCCGAGGACTTCACCAGACTCAGGTATTCCCGCTGCTCCTCATTCAGGTCCGTATCCAGGGCCAGCTCGGTCATCCCCAAAATGCCATTCATGGGGGTCCGGATTTCATGGCTCATATTGGCCAGGAAATCACTCTTGGCATGGTTGGCAGCCTCCGCCTGTTCCTTGGCCTGCTGCAACTCCCGCTGGGCCAGCTTGCGGGAGGTAATGTCCCGGAATTGCCACACATGCCCCCGGCAGTCCTCCCTCTGGGGAAAAGCGGGGAAGAGATAAATGGGCACGTAATCCCACTCCAGCACCCGCCCATCAATCAGGTGCAGTTCGTGGTTCAAAGTGGGCTGCTTGTCCTTGATCAGCTGCCTGACCTCGGTGGCAAATCCTTCCGGGTCCTCCATGACCGCCCGACAACTTTCAAACAGGAAGCGGGAGGGCTGACCTGGCATGAGACTTTCCTGGGAGAGTCCCATCACCAGACTCAGGGCCCGGTTGGCCAGGACCACCTGATGCCGCTCATCCTCCACCAGCACCCCGGCCTGCATGTTCTCGATCAAAGCCGAAAGCCGGGAGGTGGACGCCAGCAGGTCATCCTCGTCCTGTTTGCGTTCGGTAATGTCCTGGAAAGCCAGCACCGTACCTACGAAATGCTCCCCTTCAAACAAGGGCATGGACACCATGGCAATGGGAAAGCTGCTGCCGTCCCTGCGCTGAAAGCAATCCAGCTCGGAACGCATCTCGTGACGCATGCCCTCCTCGCTATGCAGGGGACATTCATCCCGGCTGATCTCGGTACCCGAGAGGGTGCGGTAGTGCACCAGCTCATGAACAAACTCGCCCAACAGCTCGTAGCGGCTCCAGCCCAGCAGGCGCTCCGCTTCGGCATTGACGAAGGTACAGCGTCCTTTCGCGTCGCTGGCCAGCACCCCTTCGCCCAGAGCATCCGTCAGATGTTTGAGGAAGCGGCTGCTCTCGGCCACCTTCTCCCCCTGGAGATGAAGACGTTCCGACGCACTGTTCAGGGCGCTTACCAGAGAGGCGAGTTCCGTGTTCCCGTGATACTCGGGCAACACCCGACCAGGATTCCGGTCCAGACGCTCAGCGAACCCAGAGGCTTTGGAGAGCACAGCCACGGGACGGCGCAGGATGAGAAACATGAAAAGCAGTGCTGCGACTACCGCAATGCCCCCGGCCATCAGGCTTTCCTCCCAGATACGCGCCTGCATCTGATGGGGTTTTTCCATGCTGATTTCGAGGCGCAACCAGCCGATCACGCCCCCACTCTCCACGGGGTACCAGATCACCTCGAACATTTTTCCCCGTTGCCCGAACACCGGCTGAGGCACCGCCTCTGCCTGGGGCGGCACCTGCAAACCAGAGGCCATGTCCAGGAAAACCCGGCCCGAAGCATCCTTGCGCATCACGCTAAATACCCGGCCCTCAAGTCCAATCACCGACAGGCTGCGGACTTCCGGGTAATCGGCGGCACCATGCAAACGAGCCTGCATGGCGTTCTCATCCTTCTGAATCAGTGGCGCGGATAGGTCCAATGCCAAGTTACGCCCCAGGGCCAGGGCCTGGTTCCGGATCAAATCCTGGGCCACTTCCCCCAGCCGATTGGCGGAGTACGCGGTATAGCTCAGTACCAGCACAATAAAGAAGCCCGATACCAGCAGGGCAAGCTGGGTACGCAGGCGCCGGGGCCAAAGGTTCAGTCGTTTCACCATCGTGCGGTCAGATTTGAGGAAGTTCCTCGTCCTGGAAACGCTCCCGGATTTCCATTGCTTGCTCCCAGGTCGCCAGGAAAGCCGCCACGCAGGCGGGGTCAAAATGGGTCCCGCTGTTGTCTTCCAGATGCTTGCGGGCATCCTCCAGGGACCAGGCCCGTTTGTAAGGCCGCTCGGAAGTCAGGGCATCAAAGACATCGGCCACGGCCACGATGCGTCCCATGAGGGGAATATCCTCCCCGGCCAGATGCCCCGGATAACCGCTGCCATCGAACTTCTCGTGATGGGCCCTGGCGATTTCAGCGCCGGTCTGGAGTATGGGTGAAGCGCTGCCATGCAGTAGTTCATAGCCCAGCCGGGCATGGCCCTTCATGACCTCGAACTCTTCCGGGCTCAAACGCCCCGGTTTGAGCAGGATGTAGTCGGGAATGCCGATCTTGCCCACATCATGCATGGGAGCTGCCTGCAGGAGCAGATGCTGATCCGCCTCGCTCATGCCCATCTGGGCGGCAATCAAGGTGGAGTAGTGAGCCATGCGCTGAATGTGCGCGCCTGTTTCCGGATCCCTGAATTCAGCGGCACGGGACAGGCGATAGATGAGTTCTTGTTCCTGCTGCAGAATGCGCTCGGTCTGCTGTTCCACCAGGGACTGGAGATGCAAGGCCCGGTCGGCCAGGAACTTCTGGCCCTGACGCAGGGCGAGCATGTTGCGGGCCCGGGCATCGAACTCGGTCCGGTCCACGGGCTTGTTGAGGAAGTCATTGGCCCCGCCCACCAGAGCCTGGTAACGCACGTCCTTCTGGTCGTTGGCGGTAATCATCAGGACTGGAATATCGGCCAAGCCCTCCAAAGCCCGGAAGGCCGTGATGAACTGAAGACCGTCCATGTCCGGCATCATGTAATCCACGATCACAAGATCCGGCACCTGATCCTGGCACCAGGCCAAGGCATCCTTGGGCTGGGGAAACAACAAGGGCTCGCAATTCCCCAGCCGGAGGACCAGATGTTTCAACAGCGTCAGGTTGATTTCGCTGTCATCGATGATGAGTACTTTGTCCATCCATCCTCCGGTAGTCAGGAATGAGGTACAGCCTGAGGCGAGTATAGCAGCGCCCCCATTGGACAAGCTGCAGGGAAAGCCACATAATCGCCGAACCCATCCAGCCGTCTATCCATGAAACTGCTCTTCGACCTGTTCCCGGTCATCCTGTTTTTCATCTCCTTCAAATACGCCGAGCAACACCAGCAGCAGGCTGCCGACTGGCTGGCCTCCTTCATGGGCAGTGTCACGCCCGTCCAGGCGCCCATCCTGCTGGCCACGGCCGTGGTCATCCTTGCCACCCTGCTGCAGATCGGCTGGGTTTACCTGCGCCACGGCAAGGTGGATCGCATGCTCTGGATCAGCCTGGGCCTGGTCACTGTTTTTGGCAGCATGACGCTGCTTTTCCGGGACGACACCTTCATCAAATGGAAGCCCACGGTGCTGTACTGGATCATGTCCGGCAGCATGCTGACCGCCACCCTGTTCCAGCGCAATGCAGTCCGGCTCATGCTCAAGGACAAGATAGAACTGCCTGAAGTGGCCTGGAGCCGCCTCAATCTGGCCTGGATCATCTTTTTCCTGGCCATGGGCGGCCTGAATCTGTTTGTGGCCTTCCACTACAGCACCGATACCTGGGTCAATTTCAAGCTTTTTGGCGGCATGGGTCTGCTGCTGCTGTTCGTGCTGGCCCAAGGCGCCTATTTGTCCCGTTACGTCAAGGAAGAAGAAACACCGTGATGCCCTATCTCATCCTGGGAGAAGACGCTCCCGGCAGTCTGGAGGCCCGTCTGGCCGCCCGTCCCGATCACCTGGCCCGGCTCCAGGCCCTGCAGGCGGAAGGCCGCCTGCTTCTGGCTGGCCCCTGTCCCGCCATCGACAGCCCTGATCCGGGCCCCGCCGGCTTTTCCGGCAGCCTGATCGTGGCCGAATTTTCCTCCCTGACCGAAGCCCAGGCCTGGGCTGACGCCGACCCCTACGTGGCTGCCGGCGTCTATACCGCGGTGATGGTCAAGCCCTTCAGGAAGGTTCTGCCCGCGTGAGCCCGCCTACTCTGGACAATCTGCGCACCGCCCTGGCATCTCTCGCTCCCCTGCAACTGGAGCTGGAGGACGAATCCCATCTGCATGCGGGTCATGCGGGGGCCCGCCAGGGAGGCGGACATTACCGTCTGCTCATCGTTTCCGAAGCATTTCGGGGACGCACCACACTGGCCCGGCACCGACTGGTATATGATGCCGCTGGCACCCTCATGCAAGGGGCGGTTCATGCCCTTAGCATCAAGGCACTAACGCCTGAAGAATACGCTACAAAACAGGACTGAAATTCTCTCTGAACCCCGTCTGACAAGGACCCCAAATATGCTGAAACTGACTCGTCTTTCTGCTGCCCTGATTGCCAGCGCCGTGATCGCTGCTCCTGCTCTTGCCGCTGATGGCAAGACCTTCGCCACCGTCAATGGCCAGGCCATTCCTCAATACGTGGCCGACGCCTTCATCAATGAACAGAAGTCTCAAGGCGTCAAGGACGACTCCCAATTCCGGGATGCCGTCAAGGAAGAACTGGTGCGCCGTGAGCTGCTGGTGGCAGCTGCCCGCAAGAAGGGCCTGGACAAGAAGACCGACGTGATGGGCCAGATGGAAATTGCCCGTCAAGCCCTGCTGATTCGCGCCTATATCGCCGATTACCTGAAGACCAACCCGGTCACCGACGCCCAGCTGAAGAAGGATTACGATGCCTTCAAGGCTCAACTGGGTGGCACCGAATACCACGCCCGCCACATCCTGGTGGAAAAGGAAGACGAAGCCAAGGCCCTGATCGCCAAGCTGGACAAGGGCGACAAGTTTGCCGACCTGGCCAAGCAATCCAAGGACCCCGGTTCCAAGGACAACGGCGGCGACCTGGGCTGGGCCATTCCCTCTTCCTTCGTGAAGCCCTTCAGCGACGCCATGGTGAAGCTGGACAAGGGTCGCTACACCAAGGAGCCCGTGAAGTCCGACTTCGGTTATCACGTGATCATGCTGGAAGAAACCCGCGCCCTGACGCCTCCTCCCTTCGAGCAACTGAAGCCCCAGCTGACCCAGCGTGCCAATCAGGCCAAGGTGGAAAAGATGATCGAGGAACTGCGCGCTGGCGCCAAGATCAACTGATCCATTTCAATTCCCGATAAAAAAGCCGCCCACGGGCGGCTTTTTTTGTGGCGTGTTCCTGCCGGATCAGGATTACATCGATGTGGAAGGCGCCACCTGCATTTGATTACGCCCGTTGTTTTTAGCGGCGTAAAGTGCGCTATCGGCCAGGTGGAACAGTTCATCCAATCCATTGATGCCATCCTGCAGCACCGCGACACCAATACTTACCGTGAAGGAAATGGACTCGCCACCTTCCACCGGAACCCGTATGGCACGCACCACATCGAGAATGCGCCCGCCCAATTCCTGGGCTCCTTCCAGGCCGGTTTCCGGCAGGATCAGGCCAAATTCCTCGCCCCCCAAACGCCCCAGAATATCGGTACTGCGCAGGGCCTCTCGCACCTGGGTAGCCAAGGCCTGCAACACCAGATCGCCCACGTGGTGCCCATAGGTGTCATTGACCCGCTTGAAGTGATCCGCATCCAGCATCATCACGGAAAGGGGCCATTCATAGCGGCGCGCCAGGGTGAACATGGCTTCCCCCTGTTCCATGAAGGCCCTGCGGTTGAACACCCCGGTCAGAGCGTCGATGGTGGCCATTTGCGTCAAACGCCACTCCACCTCCTTGCGCTCGGTGATGTCTCGCATCACTCCCACATAGATCATGCCGTCAGGCTGAGGAATCGCACCGATGGTTACCTCCACTGGAAAACGAGCCCCGCCCTTGCGTAGGGCCAGCACTTCTAGGCCCTTGCCCATGGCCCCACCCACCTGCTTGCCCTTGTGTTGTATCAATTGGCGATGCTGAAGCACCATTTCGGGCGGCATCAACTGATCCAAGGGCCCGCCGACCACCTCCGCAGCCGTATATGAAAACATCTGCTCGGCCCCGTGGTTGAACTCCAGAATTACGCTCTTGGCATCAATAACGATGACAGCATCCGTCGTTGCCATCATGAAGGCACGGGCCTGGGCTTCACTGGCCTGCAATTGCAGGGTTCGTATCTGTACTCGCGCATCCAGTTCTTCATTGGCTGATTTCAGCGCATCTAGCGCCTCATTGCGACGCAAGAACTGGGTAAAGGCAATCCAGGACATGAACAGGAATACAAAATTCAAACCCAGTGCCAGGGGTAATTTTTCCTTCAACCATTGTTGCCAGTTTTGCACCAGCTGGGACTCGGGAACCTGAACGGCAACCACCAAAGGAAATGAGCCCGACATTTCATAATGCCCGACCACCTCCTCATCTCCAATAAGAGGAGCCCCCTCGACACTTTTCCCCATGCTTCCCTGAGTATTCGGCAGGGCCAATAGCGATTGAGTCCCGCACTCGAAGCCCAGACATGCCAAAGGCGCTCCACCCAGTAAGAAAGCCCCTGCCATATAACCTGAAGGCAATCCCTGAGCGGCCAACAAACCTTCCAAGGTAGCCGGGTTGTACCCCGCTGCCGCCACACCCAGGAAGAGATCCCCGTCATTAGTAACCCGCCGGCTGACAGGAATGAAGCTTTCACCACTAACCCGGCTTTTAAGCGGCGCTCCTATAAACAGGCCCTGATCCCAGTGTTCCAGCTGTTGGCGAAAATACTCCCGGTCATTCACATCAATGGGAATGGCAGGAAAGCGACTGGAAGACTCCCGGAGTATGCCGTCAGAACTGACAATGAACAGCCAACTCACGCTATCCGCCAGGGCATTACGGCGAACCAGCAAACGATGCAGGTAAATATCGGGCTGCTCCTGCAAACCGCCTCTTGCGCCAATTACTTCAGAAATACCGCTAAGCAGGTAGTTTAACTTCTGTAGCTGGGCTTCCACTCTTTGCAGCACCATCATGGCTGCATCCTTGGAACGCATCTCAGCACCCACAAAGATATTTTGTCGCTCCTGCCAGGCCAAAGAGGCCAGGACCCCATTCAGGAGCAACAGCACAGCCAGCACGCTGGCCCAAAGCCAGGAGCGGGAGTGACTAATCTGCTCGGTGAATTTTGATTCCATAGGTGTTTTCTGGAGTAGGCTTCCCATCATACCCCCATCCTTTTACGGCCCCCAGACCGTTCATGTGCTTGTAACTCGGCAGCCCTAGCATTCGTCCTCCCTATTGTGTGGAGGGCTGTCGGCCATGTTCAATCCCTTTCCCCATCTGATTCCTGAACGACACGCTGATCAAGGCGCTGCTTTTCCGGCCAGCCCTCCTGAAACGGAAGAATCTCTGGCCTTGAAAGCACTGATCCAGGAGCGACAGCTTCGGGCTGTATTTCAACCGCTACTGGATTGTCGAGCCCATAGTCACATGGGTTACGAAGGCCTGATCCGGGGTCCTGAAGGGCATCCCCTGGCCAGTCCGGATGCCCTGTTTGCCGCCGCCCGGCGCACCCATCTATCTCTGGAACTGGAGCACGCCTGCCGTGCGACCATCCTGGAAGCCTTTGCCCGCCTGCGCCTGCCGGGCAAGCTCTTCATCAACTCCAGTCCCAATGGTCTGCTGGACCCGCGCCTGAAGAATGGGGAAAGTTTGGACTTCCTGCGTCAGCTGGGCATCCCTCCTTCCCGCATCGTCATTGAAATTACCGAAAACCAGCAGATCACCGACTTCCCGGAAATTCAGGCGACCCTGGCCCATTTCCGCAGCCAGGGCTACCGGATCGCCATCGACGACCTGGGCGAGGGATTTTCCAACCTGCGCATGTGGTCGGAGATCCGACCCGAATACGTGAAGATTGACCGGCACTTCATCACCGGCATCAGCCAGGACGATCTGAAGTTCCAATTCGTGAAAGCCATGCAGGATCTGGCGGAGACCTGTTCCGCCCATATCATCGCCGAAGGCATCGAATCGGCAGCAGACCTGCAGACAGTCCGGGACCTGGGTATTGCCTGTGGCCAGGGCTACTTCATTTCCCGCCCGGTAGACAGCCCGGAAAAGAGCCCCCGCCAGGATGTACTGGATGTGCTCTGCAGCCGCCGGGTCGCCGTTTTTCCCCAAGCCATGGCCAGCAGCAGCATCAGCACGGCCCGTACCCTGGCCAATTACATCGACCCCATCCACGTGGGGGCCGACAATGATCTGGTGTTCCAGCGCTTTGAAGATGATCCCCAGCTGGAAGTCCTGCCGGTGCTGGAAGGCGATATTCCCGTGGGGCTGATCAACCGCCACACCTTGATTGACCGCTTTGCCCGGCCTTTCCGCCGGGAGTTGTACGGCAAAAAGCCTTGCACCCTGTTCATGGACCCGGCACCCCTGATCGTGGATGAAAATGCCACGGTGCAGGAACTGGGGCTGATCCTTTCCCGGGCAGCCCGGCACTACCTGTTCGACGGCTTCATCGTCACCAGCAGTGGCAGGTACATGGGACTGGGCAGCGGCCACGATCTGATGGCCCTGATCACGGAAATGCAGATTTCCGCAGCCCGCTACGCCAATCCCCTGACCCAGCTACCCGGTAACGTTCCCATCAATGAGCATATCGACCGACTACTTAGCGCCGGAGTAAGTTTTACCGCCAGCTACGCTGACCTGGATAACTTCAAACCCTTCAACGATATCTACGGTTATCGCCGGGGGGACGACGTGATCCAGCTTCTGGGGCAGATCCTGGTAGAAGTGGCCGATACCCGCCTGGATTTCGTCGGCCACATTGGCGGCGATGATTTTCTGATCCTGTTCCAGAGCAACGATTGGGAAGCCCGCTGCGCCCGGGCTCTGAAGCTCTTTGACGAGCGAGTGCTCCCCATCTTCACCCAGGAAGACCTGATCCGGGGCGGACTGATCGGAGAAAACCGCCGGGGCGAAGTGGTATTGCACCCCTTGCCCGCTCTCTCCATCGGGGCCCTGATGGCCGATGCCTGTCTGTACGAATCCCACCACGAAATTGCCACAGCTGCTGCAGATGCCAAAAAGCAGGCCAAGAAGCAACGGGGCTCCAGTCTGTTCATCGAACGGCGACGCAACCTTTTTCCCAATCTGCCCAACGCTGCCGATAGCAGCAGCCCTGATCTGATTTTCGCCTCCTGAATGCGAGTCCCCCATGAAGCTCCTGTTCCTCCCTGCCATTCATCTCATCAACCGCCTCAGCTACCGGGCCAAACTGCTGTTACTGGGCTCGTTGGCCATTCTTCCCCTGCTCGCGATCACTCTGGTCCTGGCCAATGAAATCCGGGGTACCGTCCGGGTACTGACCAACGAGCAGGCGGGTCTGGCCCAGGTCCTGCCCCAACTGGAAGCCATGCGCCAAGCCCAGGACAAAGGCGAGGATGCCCAGGAAATTCTGAGCCAGCTGCAGGCCCAGGTGCGGGGACACGGCCTGCTGCGGGATGACGATCCGGCCACCCACACTTTTATTGGAGTACTGACGGGCAAGTTACCGGAGCTGGTCAAGGAACTGGCCCCGGCCCGGGATGCAGGCAGCAATGCCATCAGCAATCAGCGCCTGCCCCATTCCCAAAGGGAAAAGCTGAACGTGGCCCTGGCCACCTTTGCCACTTTGATGGACTGGATTGCCAAAGACCTGGAAACCGCCTACGAACTTCAGCCCGAAGCCCGGGACCGTCTGGACCCGGCCTACAACGAACTCAATACCCAGCTTCTGAGCTTTCAGGAAGCCCTGGTCACCAAGGTCATCAACACCAGCGACTTCGACATGGACCCGGGCCAATTCTCCAGTCAGGGTACCGCCGTCCTGAACGCAGCACTGGCCCTGGCCCGCCAGCTGGAACCGGAAATCAGTCATTCCCTGATGGAACGGGCCGAGGGTGCTCAACAGGAATTGCTGGCCAGTCTGCTGGCCCTGGGCCTGGTGGTCCTGGTCCTGGCCTGGCTGATGGTGGGGGCCTACATTTCCATGCTGCGCAGCATCCACACCCTGCAAGCCAGTACCCACGCCATGGCTCAGGGTGATCTGACAGGCCGGGCGGAAACCACGACTCAGGACGAAATCGGTGCCACGGCTGCCGCCTTCAACCAGATGGCCAGCGGTTTCGGCCAATTGATCCGCCGGACCCGGGAGGCTGGTGAGCAGCTGGCTCGCAATGCAGATGCCCTGGCCGGGGAAAGCGTGCGCATCACCCAGGCTTCAGGCAAGCAGACGGACGCCACCCAGCAAACCTCTGCCGCTGTTGAGGAACTGACGGTCAGTATTCATGAGATCAGTGAGCATGCCCAGGAAACGGCCAGCATCGCGGACCGGGCCGGCGAGCGCTCCCGGGAAGGTCAGGACCTGGCGCGTAGTGCTGCTGAGGAAATGCACGGTGCCGTAAGCGCCATCCAGAGTTCCGCCCGAGCGGTCAGCGAGCTGGAAGCCCGCTCCCAGGAAGTAGGCCGCATCGTGGCGGTCATCAAGGAAATTGCCGACCAGACCAATCTGCTGGCCCTCAATGCAGCCATTGAAGCCGCCCGGGCTGGCGAACAGGGGCGGGGCTTCGCCGTGGTGGCCGACGAGGTCAGAAAACTGGCCGACCGGACAGGACAATCCACCGCGGAAATTGGCGCCACCATTGGCGCCATCCAGGCCGAGATTCAATCGGTGGTGGAAGACATCCGCAGAAGCAGTGCCAAGGTGGATCAAGGAGTTCAGGTGGTGGACGCCCTCTCCCGCTCCCTGGCCAGCATTCACGAGGAAGTGACCGAATCCCGGGTCCATGTGAGTGAGATCGTCGATGCCACGAGCGCCCAGACCGATGCGGCCAATGAAATCGCCCGCAACGTGCAGGAGGTGGCCCTGATGGTGGAGCAAAATCACCAGGCCCTGGAACGCACCAGCAGCGCCATCAATGACATGCAGGGCCTGGCTGGCACTCTGGAGGCCGCGGTCCGGCATTTGCGGACCGAATAAAAAACCCGTTCCAGGGAGCGGGTTCCATAGGTCAGGCTTAACCGCTTTTACTGGATGGATGAGGAGACCTGAGCCGACTGAACCTGAAGCGGCAGACGCTGGGCTGCCGTTTCCAGGACAGCAATGGATTGACGGGAGGTTTCAGCCAGATGGGTCAGCAGTTCTTCCGTCTGGCTGATGTGTTGCCGCATCCCTTCCAGGGCGGGCAGCATTTCTGCAGGAGTACTTTGCCGAGCTCGATCCAGG
>QKDJ01000321.1 GCA_003252145.1 Azovibrio restrictus | reverse complement strand
GCCGTGTGGGAAAGCACCCGTACGGCTCGACCCCCGGCGTCCACTTCCACCTGCTCATAGCCGGTAGTGCCGTGTAGCTCGAACTCGTAATGCTGCTCCAGGCCGATTTTACCGATGTGTTCCGTACCTTTGTAGTTGGCTTCGTGACCTGATTCGGCAATCCATTCCACATCCTTGCTGTTGATGCGGCTGATGTAGCCGATGGCATGGGCAGCCAGGGCGCCTTCGGGATATTGGCGGAACAGGCGGGCTTTGACCTCCACCCCGGGGAAGCGATAGCGGTGGGCCGCGAAACGGGCCACTTCCTCATCACTCAATCGCGTGCGAATGGGGATGGATTCAAAGTTCTTGGACTCTTCCAGCAGACGCTTGAAGCGGCGCCGGTCCTTGGCCTGGATGTCCACGATTTCGGCCAGGCCATCTATGGTTTCTTCCAGGCCCAGGGTCTTGGATGGGGTGATTTCAAGGGTGAAGGCGGAATAATTGCGGGCCAGGATGGTCCCGTTCCGGTCAGTGATGTTGCCCCGGTTGGGAATGATGGGCACCAGGGAAATCCGGTTACTTTCGGCCCGTGTGATGTAGTAGTCGTGCTGCAGGACCTGAAGATAGAAGAAGCGGGCGAAGAGCAGCAGGATGAGTAACAGAACCCCGGTGCCAGCCACCAGGACCCGGCTGCGAAAGCGCTCCAGATCCTGTTCGTTATGTTGAAAATGCCCCATGTTTCTCCTCTGGAGACCTAGATGGGACGGTTTTCATCCCGATCCACCGGGCGGTATTGGGGCAGGAGCAGGATCAGGCTGACGGGAACCCAAAGCAGGGTGGCGACGAGGGGAGAAGCAAATTGCAGCAACCCGGGAAAGTCGCTGCCCGCCAGCATACGGCAGAGGATTTGTACGCCCTGGGCCAGCAAAAACAAGGGCATGACATGCAAGGCCTGCTGGCTCAGGGGGAACCAGAGCATGCGGCGGGAAAGACTGGTGGCGCCGAAGCTGAGCAGCACATAGGCCAGGGCGTGTTGGCCCAGGGCTGCGCCATCGGCCACATCCATGGCCAGCCCCAGCACAAAGGCCCAACCCAGACCTACCTTGCGCCATTCCCGCACGGCCCAGAAACAAAGCACCAGCATGACCCAGTCGGGCATGCCCGGCCAGTTACGGGGAGGCAGCATATTAAGCAGCAGGGCCAGGAACAGGCTTACGGCGATAAACCAGGGTCGTACCGGCTGCAGGATGCGAGAGGACTTATTGGTGGCTTGCATGCCTAACGATTTCTCGACTTGTTCTGACCGGCCTTGTCCACCTCGGGTTCAAGGGGGCGAGGGGGCAAGGGTTGGCGCGGATTGAGGACCATGACCAGCGCGTGACTTTCCACGGCAGCAGTTGGAGTGGCCACGATGCGGGCGAAGGCGTAAGCGTTGTCCCGCTCCACGTGAGCTACCTTGGCGACAGGAAATCCTGGGAGATAAACCCCATCCAGACCGGAAGTAATCAGCACGTCACCCACTTGAACGTCTGCATTGGCAGGGATGTACTTGAGTTCCACCCGGCCATCGCCCAAACCAAAGGTGACGGAACGCTGCCCGGTACGCAGTACCTGAACAGGAACGGCCTGGTTCTTGTCCGTCACCAGGGTGACTTCGGCGCTAAAAGGAAAGACCCGGGTGATTTGCCCGATGACGCCGGCTTCGTCAATGACGGGTTGCCCGGTGATCAGGCCCTGTTGCTCCCCTTTGTCCAGGTACACGCGGCGGGAAAAAGGGTCCCGGGCTGTGTAGAGAATCCGGCTGGCCTGTCCGGCAGCCTTTTCCCGGTTTTGCAGGGTGAGCAATTGGCGCAGACGCTCGTTTTCGCTTTCCAGTTGCTCCAGTCGGCTTTGGGCTGGGGCCGCCTCAAGGCGGGCGGCATGCAGGGCGCGATTTTCTTCCTGCAGGGTTTCCAGGGTTTGGAAATAGTCCGAGCCTTCGAACAGCATGCGAACAGGGGCTTGGGCCAGGCGTTGCAGGGGGTCGGTAAACACGGAAATGGCCTGGCGCATGGCTTCCAGGGTGTGGAAACGCAAATCCAGGACAAACAGCGCTACGGAAAAAGCGACGTAAAAACTCAGCAGCGCCAGCGGAGCTGGTCCGCGCTTGAAAAACGGGGGAGGGGCGTGGTCCAGGACGGCCACGGGATCAACCTATTGAAGAGGGGGCAGGGAAGAACCGGGGCGCCTGGCGGGCGAGCTCCCGGTTCCTGATCATGGACCTTACTCGGAGGCGAAGATGGAGTCGATCTTGTCCATCTTCTCCAGAGCCAAGCCACAACCCCGGGCCACGCAGGTGAGGGGGTCTTCGGCCACGATGACGGGCAGGCCGGTTTCTTCCATCAGCAGACGGTCCAGGTCACGCAGCAGCGCACCACCACCGGTCAGGACCATACCCTTTTCGGCGATGTCGGCACCCAGTTCGGGAGGGGTCTTTTCCAGGGCGGACTTGACGGCAGAAACCACCTGGTTGAGGGGGTCCGTCAGGGCTTCCAGGATTTCATTGGAAGAAATGGTGAACTTGCGGGGAATACCTTCGGCCTTGTTGATGCCGGAGACTTCCATTTCCTTCACCTCGGCGCCAGGGAAGGCGGAACCGATGCTTTTCTTGATGTTTTCAGCGGTGTTCTCACCAATCAGCATGCCGTAGTTGCGGCTGATGTAATTGATGATGGCCTCGTCCAGCTTGTCACCGCCCACACGGACGGAACCAGAATAGACCATGCCGCCCAGGGAGATGACGCCCACTTCAGTGGTGCCACCGCCGATATCGACGACCATGGAACCGGTGGCGTCGGCCACGGGCAGGCCGGCACCGATAGCAGCGGCCATGGGTTCCTCGATCAGGTACACCTGGCTGGCGCCGGCGCCGATGGCGGATTCCCGAATGGCCCGGCGTTCCACCTGGGTGGAGCCGGAGGGGACGCAAATGATGATGCGGGGGCTGGGGCTGAACAGACGGGAGTCGTGCACCTT
>QKDJ01000069.1 GCA_003252145.1 Azovibrio restrictus | reverse complement strand
CATAAAAGGCCCGAGCATTGTAACTTTCGAAAAAAAAGCCCCGTTCGTCCCCAAACACCCGGGGCTGAATGAGCTTTACATCGGGAATCGCCAGATCCGTCACCTGCATTATTTATCCTTCAGCAGGCGCAACAAATAAGCGCCGTAACCATTCTTAGCCAGTGGTTGGGCCAGCTTCAGCAATTGTTCATTGTCGATCCAGTGCTGGCGCCAGGCCAACTCCTCGGGGGCGGCCACCTTCAGTCCCTGACGCTGCTCAATGGTGGCAATGAACTGGCTGGCCTCCAGCATGGACTCATGGGTCCCGGTATCCAACCAGGCATAGCCCCGCCCCATCATCTCCACGTTGAGCTTTCCCCGCTCCAGATAATGGCGATTCACATCGGTGATTTCCAATTCCCCTCGGGGCGAGGGACGGATGGAGCGGGCCACATCCACCACGTCCTGATCGTAGAAATACAAGCCGGTCACCGCATAGTTGGAACGGGGCTGGGCTGGTTTCTCCTCGATACTGGTGGCCCGGCCTTCCGCATCGAAGTCCACAACCCCGTAACGCTCCGGATCCAGCACGTGATAGGCGAACACCGTTCCCCCTACCTCTCTGGCATCAGCAGCCTCCAGCAATTTATGGAGGTTATGACCGTAAAAGATGTTGTCTCCCAGCACCAGGGCGGACGGATCATTTCCAATGAAGGATTCTCCGATCAGGAAAGCCTGGGCCAGCCCGTCGGGACTTGGCTGTACCGCATAGGAAAGATTGATGCCCCACTGACTGCCATCCCCCAGCAATTGGGTAAAGCGAGGGGTGTCCTGGGGGGTGGAAATGATCAGGATGTCCCGAATCCCTGCCAGCATCAGAGTGCACAGGGGGTAATAAATCATGGGTTTGTCGAAAATGGGGAGCAACTGTTTCGACACCGCCAGAGTAGCAGGGTAAAGCCGGGTACCGGAGCCTCCGGCGAGAATGATGCCCTTACGCATACGAATCCTCAGAGTAGTTGTTGCAGCACATGATCCACCCCCTGCTCCCAAGCAGGCAGGCAGAGACCAAAGGTATTTTGCAGCAGTTGCGTATCCAGTCGGGAATTGGCCGGGCGCCGGGCTGGCGTGGGGTAATCCCGGGTGCTGATGGCTTGCAAGCCGTTCTCGGGCAGGTGCAAGGACACCCCCTTGGCCCGCGCCGTAGCGATGACCCGTGCGGCATAGTCGTGCCAGCAGGTGCTTCCAGTAGCGGTCAGATGATAGAGCCCCCAGGGAAAGTCCTGAGGAGAAGGATGGCGCAGATATTGACCCAGCACCTGGACCGTCACATCAGCAATCAGGGCTGCCGAAGTGGGGGCGCCAAACTGGTCGGCGACGATACCCAGGCTCTCCCGCTCCGCCGCAAGGCGCAGCATGGTCTTGAGGAAGTTGGCCCCATGGGCGCCAAACACCCAGGAGGTGCGAAAAGTCAGGTAACGACAACCACTGTCCGCCAAAGCCCGTTCCCCGGCCAGCTTGGTACTGCCGTAGACGCCCAAAGGATTAGGGGTATCCGTTTCCCCATAGGGAACGGAAGCCAGACCGTCGAAGACATAGTCCGTAGAGTAATGAACCACCACGGCCCCGATTTCCCTAGCCACTTCCCCGAGCACACCGGGAGCCAGACCATTGATGGCGAGAGCCAATTCCGGCTCGGTCTCGGCCCTGTCCACCGCGGTATAGGCAGCAGCATTGACAATGATGTTCGGCTGCAAATCCCGGATCTGGCGACGCAGGCTCTCCCGGTCCGCCAGATTCAGGGCTTGCCGGTCCAGGGCATGAATCTGCCCCAAGGGAGCCAAGGCCCGCTGCAACTCAAAGCCCACCTGACCATTGCAGCCGGTGATCAGAATACGGGGGCAGCTCATGCACGCGCCTCGTAGTTACGACTGACCCATTCCCGGTAGGCTCCGCTCTGCACATGGGCCACCCAGTCCTGATTATCCAGATACCAGGCCACGGTCTTGCGGATGCCTGTGGCAAAGGTCTCCGCCGGGCGCCAACCTAGCTCCCGCTCGATCTTGCGGGCATCGATGGCGTAGCGGCGGTCGTGGCCGGGCCGGTCCGTCACGTGAGTAATCTGGGTGAAATAGGACTGCCCGTCTGCCCGGGGACGCAATTCATCCAACAGGACGCAGACCTGGCGCACGATGTCCAGGTTGGCCATTTCATTCCAGCCCCCCACGTTGTAGGTCTCCCCCAGCCGCCCCACTTCCAGGATGCGGCGGATGGCGGCACAGTGATCCCCCACATAGAGCCAGTCGCGAATCTGCTGGCCATCCCCGTAAATAGGCAGGGGCTTGCCAGCCAAGGCGTTGACGATAACCAGGGGGATCAGCTTTTCCGGGAAGTGGTAGGGCCCGTAGTTGTTGGAACAGTTGCTGGTGGTGACCGGAAGTCCATAGGTGTGATGCCAGGCCCGCACCAGATGATCGGAAGCTGCCTTGCTGGCCGAGTAGGGACTATTGGGCTCGTAGGGATGCACCTCGGAGAAGGGGGCGGCCTCAGGCGACAAGGAGCCGTAAACCTCGTCCGTGCTCACGTGATGAAAACGAAAGCTGTCCTTTTCACCGGCCGGCAGAGCAGACCAATGGTTGCGGGCCGCCTCCAGCAAGCTAAAGGTTCCTTCCACATTGGTCCGCATGAACTCGCCAGGGCCGTGGATGGAACGGTCCACATGGCTTTCGGCCGCGAAATGAACCAGGGCCCGGGGTTTGTAGCGGGCCAGCAAGCCATCCACCAAAGCCCGATCGCAAATATCCCCCTGCACGAACACGTGACGGGCATCTCCTTCCAGGCTGGCCAGGTTCTCCAGATTGCCCGCGTAGGTCAACTTGTCCAGATTCAGGACGGCCTCATCCTGGCTCGCCAGCCAGTCCAGCACAAAATTGGCCCCAATGAAGCCCGCCCCACCAGTTACCAGAATCACAAGTACTCCTCCCTTTTAGGCGCCCATTTTATGTCAATCAGGCGTCTAACCA
>QKDJ01000036.1 GCA_003252145.1 Azovibrio restrictus | reverse complement strand
CATCTACCGGGGAGGAGCCCTATTCCATCGCCATGACTGTGGCAGATGCTTTCCCATCGGGTGGGCCTCAGGTCAGCATTATTTGTTCTGACCTGGATACCAATGTGCTGGCGACCGCTGAGAAGGGGGTCTATCCCAGGGAGCGGACGGACAAGATTCCCGTGGACAAGCTCAAGCGCCACTTCCTGAAAGGAACAGGAAGCCAGGAGGGCATGGCCAGCGTACGTCCGGAGTTGCGGCGGCTATTGAGCTTCCGGCGGATCAACCTGCTGGAGGCCAACTGGCCGGTCAAGGGGCCTTTGGACGTGATTTTCTGCCGCAATGTCATGATCTATTTTGACAAGCCAACCCAGTACAAGATTTTGTCCCGTTTTGCGCCCTTGATGCAGGACGATGGTTTGCTGTTTGCCGGTCATTCGGAAAGCTTCCTGCATGCGGCGGACCTGTTCCACTCGCTGGGCAAAACGGTGTACGAGCTGGCGCGTAAGCCTCGCTAGGGACGGAGATATTTCCTTGGATCACGCTTACGAAGAATATCTGGCCAATAATCTTTATGTGGATCGCAGCTTCCATTGCCATGCCGCAAAGATTCTGCCGGGCGAATATTACGTAACACCCAAGGATATGGTGCTGGTAACCGTGTTGGGCTCCTGTGTGGCGGCCTGCGTGCGCGATACCAAAAGTGGCATCGGAGGCATGAATCATTTCATGTTGCCCGAAGGTAGTTCCAAAAATGTGGTGACCTCTTCCGCCCGATATGGCGCCTACGCCATGGAGGTGCTGATCAACCACCTGCTTAAACTGGGTGCCAAGCGCAACCATTTGGAGGCCAAGGTGTTTGGGGGAGGGGCTGTCATGTCCAGCTTGAGCAGCAGCAATGTGGGGGCTCGAAATGCCGAGTTTGTGTTGAGTTTTCTGCGGACGGAAAACATCCCTGTTGTGGCTAAAGATCTGCTCGACTCCTATCCCCGCAAGGTCTATTTTTTCCCCCAGACCGGCAGGGTCTTGGTGAAGAAACTCCATCGCGTCCATAACAACACCTTGTTCAATCGTGAACAGGCCTACCAGCGACGGCTGGCCAGTGCCAAGGTGGAAGGCGACGTGGAATTGTTCATCTGATTGCCTGCTGGCCCCTAGGAAAATTCATGAAAATTCGTGTACTGGTAATCGACGATTCAGCGCTCATGCGCAAGTTGCTGACTGAAATCATCAATGCTGCACCTGACCTGGAGGTGGTGGGGGCAGCCCCGGATGCGGCGACAGCACGGGAAATGATCAAGGTACTCAATCCGGATGTGTTGACTCTGGATGTGCAGATGCCTCACATGGATGGCCTGGAGTTCCTGGAGCGGCTCATGCGTTTGCGGCCAACTCCCGTGGTTATGGTGTCGGCCTTTACTCGGGCTGGCTCAGAAACCACCCTGAGGGCGCTGGAGCTGGGAGCATTGGATTTCATTGCCAAGCCTCGGGCCGAAACAGCCCAGCGTTTGGAAGAGTACGGTAACGAACTGGCGGACAAGATTCGTGCAGCCAAGGGCGCACGCCTTCAAGCTAGGAAGCCATCGGTCGCTTCGGCAGAGCCCGGATCACCTGCAGCCAAGCCTAAACCGATAGCGAATGTCTCTGGTGGTCAATGGACCGGAAAAATCATCTGTTTGGGGGCTTCGACTGGAGGAACCGAGGCCATCAAGACCTTCCTCTCCGGCATGCCGGCAAACTGCCCCCCTATTCTTATCGTGCAGCACATGCCCGAGACCTTTACGGCTTCATTCGCTGCACGCCTCAATATCCTTTGTCAGCCTACCGTGGTGGAAGCTCGGGGTGGCGAGATCGTTCAGCAGGGTATGGTCTATATCGCACCCGGGCATTCTCATATGTTGATGCGGAAGGGGCCAGGGGGCGTGACGACTGAACTCTCTCAGGCGGAACCAGTCAACAGGCATCGTCCTTCGGTGGATGTCTTGTTTGATGCAGCTGCCACCGTATTGGGTAATCAGGCGGTCGGCGTGATCCTCACCGGTATGGGAAAGGACGGCGCAAAGGGGATGTTGCGCATGCGTGAGGCTGGCGCCCGGACCTTTGGCCAGGATGAGGCCAGTTGCGTGGTATACGGCATGCCCAGAGAGGCGTTTCTCTTAGGGGGGGTGCAGGATGTGGTGAGTCTGGAGCAGATGTCAGGGCGGGTGCTGAGTGTTTTTGGCAAAAGCGTGACGTGAGGTAGGGATTCCTACTAAAGTAATGGTCAGACAAGCCGCAATATAAGGAATAAGGAGAGAGACTATGTCAGTGACGGGGACCGTGAATGGGAATACCGGCATCATCGGTTTGAGTGGTCGATTTGATTTCAATCGCCATCGTGATTTCCGGGCCGCTTGCGACTCGCTGCTGGAAAAGGCGGGAGTGAGCAAGGTCGTGGTGGATCTGGGGCAAGTGGATTACATGGATAGTTCTGCGCTGGGCATGTTGCTGATGCTGAGGGACAAGGTGGGGGCTGCCCATAAGACGGTGGAGTTATGCAATGTCAAAGGTAATGTGAAACAGGTGCTGGAAATCGCTAATTTCAGTAAGATTTTCACCATACGCTAATAGTCGTTCAGCCCCAGGAAGAGGGCAAAGGAGAGAGACATGGCAAGTGTGACGGGAAAAATCCGTAGCACATTGATTGCACAGGCATTGGTCGTGTCCGTAGCCTTATGGGCTGGCCAGGGGATGGGGCTTTCGCCGAGCGGAGCCATTGGGATTGCCGCCGGTGTCGGCATCGTGACGGCCTTCTTGCTGGCGCTGATGTTGGAATCCAACGTGGTCAAGCCCCTGCTGGTACTGCGTAAGGCCATCGAACAAATGTACATGGACGGGGACTTGACCCGTCGGGTGACCGTTTCTGGCAAGGATGAAATTGCCGGAATCTCAGACTCCTTCAACAAACTGATCGCCAGTTTTCAGACCATCATTGGCAAGGTCTTCTTCAATTCCGTTGAAGTGGAAAAGGCCGCGCGGCAGTTGATC
>QKDJ01000324.1 GCA_003252145.1 Azovibrio restrictus | reverse complement strand
TCACCCTGACGTTCCGGATTTGGCGCCATGTCGAGACCAGCATCATTCATGAACATGGCGCCCATGGAGGGATCAATGAAGGCAGACCAGCGGTCGCTGTCCGGGTGATAGGCGGGAATCAGGGGGCGACTGAAGTCCTGGGGCTCGGGCAACAGGCTCAAGGGATTCGTGGAAGTCTGGGGCAAACCTTCCTTCAACAACAGGTGCAGCCCTTGCAGGAAAACCTGGCAACTGGCCAGGGAGTGGGGCGCTTCCAGAGAAAACCAGATCTGAAAACCCCGATCCGGGGTGATGGCCACGGCCGGCTCCGGCAGCTCCAGAACATCTGAAAGGGTGTCGAGCAACTGGGCCAGCTGTTCCCAATCGCCGGTTCGGGTGTATTCCAGAATCAGGGTACGGGCCTGCTGCTTGTCATCCAGGAGTGTCAGGGGTGCGGATTCATCCACGGATTGGCCCGGCATGGCGAAAAGGCGTTGCAGTTCCTGATTCAGATTTGACATGGGAGCGTGTCCGTCGAGGATAGGGTTATGGGGCGCAGCAGATAGCTGGCATCCGGGCCGTAACTCTCCAGGGATTTCAGTGGAGTGCTGGGGGAAAAGCCCAAACGACGCCAGAAACCCTCCGAACCTTGTACGGCCACCAGGGTGGCTTGCTGCAATCCCAGCCGTTTTCCCTGGGCCAGGGCCTCTTCCAGCAGGTAGGTGGGCAGACCAAGGCCCCGGGCTTCCGGAGCCACCGCCATGTCGTGCAAATGCAGGACATCCGCGTCTTGAACCGGGCTACCCGGATCATCCAGGGGCGGCGGATAGCCTTTACGTGCCGGTTGGGCGAACAGGTAGGCGGTGATAAGACCGTCCCGGTCAGCAACCCAGGCATGGTCGGGATGGCGAGCCTGCTTGGCATGAAAGGCTGCTGCTGATTCATGAAAGCGCGGCTCGTAGCAACGGGCCTGCAATTGCAGCACCTGCACCAAGTCCGCCGGGGACATGGGACGTACTTGGGGAAGGGGAGGGTTAGGCACGGTGAAGATGGGGGATGGCAGATGACGCATCTGCATTTAATATAACGTTATCCAAATTTTACGCCTTGTCTCCTGTTTCCTCCATGTCAGATAGCAGCGACTCCGTCGATTCCTCCACCCAACGTGCCCGAGGCCGCCCGAAAAGCCGTTACGCGGACCGGGGCGAACAGGTGCGCCAGAACATGCGTCTCTATCGGGCCAGACGCCAGGCGGAGCAGCATGCCTTGCAGCGGGCCCTCGAGCAGCTGTTGCAAGCGGTGGAAAGCGGTGACGTACAGCAGACCTTCGCCGCCGGTGCCGCCGTATCGGGTATCTGGAAGGAAAGCACCCTCAGACAGCAGGATCGGCGCCGCCGTAAATCCTGAAATTAGATAACGTTATCAAAAACGGACACGCCCATGAGTTCTCCCGCCTCCCCCCGATCCACCTGGAGCAACCGTTGGGCTTTCATTCTGGTCACCATCGGCTCGGCTGTCGGCCTGGGCAATATCTGGAAATTCCCCTACATGGCCGGTTCTCAGGGGGGGAGCGCTTTTGTGGCGGTGTATCTGATTTGCGTGGTGCTCATCGGTTTGCCCCTGTTGATGGCGGAAATCCTGATCGGTCGGCGCGGTAAGGGAAATCCCGTTTCCGCCATGCTCAATGTGGCGGAGGAAACCCGTAGCTCTCCCTGGTGGGGCATCGTGGGCTGGGTGGGGGTCGTCGGTGCGCTCCTGATTTTATCCTTCTACAGCGTGGTGGCCGGCTGGATCGTGGATTACCTGATCAAGTCCATCAGCGGTTTTCGGGTGGAGACGGCGGAAGGCGCCAGTGCCGCCTTCAAGGCCCTGTTGGCCAATCCCCTGGAAATGGCCCTGTGGCATACGGTTTTTCTGGCCATGACCGTGGGAGTGGTGGCCCGGGGAGTCATCTCCGGCATTGAAAAGGCCAACAAGGTCATGATGCCGGGCCTGTTCCTGATTCTGGTGCTGCTGACCCTTTGGGGCGGCATTGCCGGAGACATGGGGGCCGCTTGGGATTTCATGTTCGCCTTCAAGGCCCATGACCTGACGCCCGGTGTGATGCTGGCCGCTGTGGGCCACGCCTTCTTTTCCCTGAGTCTGGGCATGGGGGCGATCATGGCCTACGGCTCCTACCTGGACCGGGACTCCAGCATTGCCAGTACCAGCATCTGGGTAGCCATGGCGGGGACCCTGGTAGGGCTGCTGGCGGGCCTCGCCATTTTCTCTTTGACCTTTGCCCAGGGTCTGGAGCCTGCCGCCGGGCCGGGGTTGATCCTGCAGACCCTGCCTCTGGCCTTTTCCCACATGCCGGGCGGCCAGGGCTTCGCCATTTTCTTCTTTACCCTGGTGTTGTTTGCCGCCTGGACCTCCGCCATTTCCCTGGTGGAGCCTTTCGTGGCCTGGCTCACGGAGCGCCTGGGTATCCGCCGCCCCCTTGCGGCTTGGGGCACTGCCGCTGCTGTCTGGATTCTGGGGATCGCAGTCTGCCTGTCGTTCAACATCTGGTCCGGTTACACCCTGTTTGGCCTCAATCTTTTCGAACTGCTGGATTTCCTCACCAGTCGCATCATGATGCCCTTGTCGGGACTGGCCATCGCCCTCTTCGTGGGGTGGGCCATGGGGCGGCACTCGGTGGTGGATGAAATGCAGTTGCAGGGCAAGGCCTTTGAGGCCTGGTATCGCATCCTGCGTTATCTGGCCCCTCTGGCCATCCTGTTGGTGTTCTTTCATGCGCTGGGATGGTTGGGCTGATGGGAAAAAAGAAACCTGATGTGGCGGCTCATGGCTGTGCCTGTGGCAGTGGCAAACCCTATGAAACCTGTTGCCAGCCCTACCATCTGGGGGAGGTTGCACCGACTCCGGAAACCCTGATGCGTTCCCGCTACACGGCCTTTGTACTGGGTTTGCAACCCTATCTGCTTGAGAGCTGGCACGTGCGTACCCGCCCGGAATCCCTGGAACTGGATGATCCCGTGCAATGGCTGGGGCTG
>QKDJ01000024.1 GCA_003252145.1 Azovibrio restrictus | reverse complement strand
TCTGTCTTCTGATTGAGCGGGTAGCCCTTGATCTGCTCGGGAGACATGTAGGCCGGCGAACCCACCCCCATCACAAAGGTGGTGTCTCTATCCATGTCCTTGTTGATGTTGATGGCCAGGCCAAAGTCTGCAATCTTGGGGTTATCGTCCTTGCCCAGGAGAATGTTGGCGGGCTTGATGTCCCGATGGATCACGCCCTGACGATAGGCATGATCCAAGGCCAGACAACACTTGAAGATGATGCCGATCACCCTGTGCAAGGGCAAAAGCCGGTCAATGCGGCAGAAGTCCTCCAGGGATAGCCCTTCCACATACTCCATGGCCATGTAGGCAAAATCGCTCTCCACCACCGCTTCGTAAATTTTCACGATATTCGGGTGGTCCAGGCGGCAGGCAATGGCCCCCTCCGTCTCGAACAACTTGCGCAAACGCCGGGAAACAGCCGCATTGTCCTTGTCGAAACGCACCACCTTGACGGCTAGCGGCTCGGCATGGTCGGGAGAGTCGCAGAGGTACACCACAGCCGTGGCGCCCTTGCCCAGTTCCCGAATGACGCGGTATTTTCCTATGCTTTCCATGAATCTCTGCCTGTTGATCCCCCTGATGCTAGCAGGAATCGGAAAAATAAAAAAAATCCTTGAAATCTGTAAAGCCGCCCCCATAACGACAAAATCAATGGGAGACCAAAGAATGACCGAAGACACCAAGACCAACACTGAAACCACCGAAGCCGTCCCGGAGCACGAACATACGGTAGATACCCTGCCCAGCCTGGAAGAGCAGATCCGCACCCTGGAGCAGAAGGCTGCCGAACACCATGACGCCTGGCTGCGCGCCAAGGCCGAGACGGAAAACATGCGCCGTCGTGCCCAGGAAGACATTGCCAAGGCCCACAAGTTCGGCATCGAAAAGTTTGCCGGAGAACTGCTGGCTGTTAAGGACAGTCTGGAAGCCGCTTTGGCCAGTGAGAAGCAAACAGTGGAAGACCTGCGCGGTGGCGTGGAACTCACCTTGAAGCAACTGGTATCCGCCTTTGAAAAATCCGGCCTCAAGGAAGTGAGTCCAGCCGGGGAAAAGTTCGACCCCAATCAGCATCAGGCCATGGGTATGGTGGAAGCGGAGCAAGAGCCCAATACCGTGGTGCATGTGCTGCAAAAGGGTTACCTGATCGCCGAGCGCGTGCTGCGCCCTGCCCTGGTCATGGTGGCCAAAGGCAAGGATGCCTGACCTCCCCTATTGAAATTCTCCGGTGAGCCCCTACTTACCGGTCATGAACTTGTATTGAACCCGTGCAGCTCCCACTACAGAAGGGAGCGCACAACCTAGAAAGGAATTGAAGATGGGCAAGATCATTGGTATCGACCTGGGCACCACCAACAGCTGCGTCGCCGTCATGGAAGGCGGCCAGGCCAAGGTCATTGAAAACTCCGAAGGCGCCCGCACCACGCCTTCCATCATTGGTTACAGCGAAGACGGCGAAATCCTGGCTGGCGCCCCCGCCAAGCGTCAGGCGGTCACCAACCCCAAGAACACCCTGTACGCCGTCAAACGTCTGATCGGCCGCCGCTTCGAAGAGAAGGAAGTGCAAAAGGACATCTCCCTGATGCCCTACCGCATCGTCAAGGCCGACAACGGGGACGCCTGGGTGGAAGTGCGCGACAAGAAAATCGCGCCTCCTCAGGTTTCCGCCGAAGTGCTGCGCAAGATGAAGAAGACCGCCGAAGACTACCTGGGTGAGGAAGTCACCGAGGCCGTCATCACCGTGCCCGCCTACTTCAACGACAGCCAGCGTCAGGCCACCAAGGACGCCGGCCGCATCGCCGGTCTGGAAGTGAAGCGCATCATCAACGAACCCACTGCTGCAGCCCTGGCCTTCGGCATGGACAAGGTGGCTGGCAAGGACAAGAAGATCGCCGTGTATGACCTGGGCGGCGGCACCTTCGACATCTCCATCATCGAAATCGCCGATGTGGATGGCGAAAAGCAGTTTGAAGTGCTGGCCACCAACGGTGACACCTTCCTGGGTGGTGAAGACTTCGACCAACGCCTGATCGACTACATCATCGACGAATTCAAGAAGGAATCCGGCACCGACCTGAAGAAGGACGTGCTGGCCCTGCAACGCCTGAAGGAAGCCGCCGAAAAGGCCAAGATCGAGCTGTCCTCCAGCCAGCAGACCGAAGTGAACCTGCCCTACATCACGGCAGATGCCTCCGGTCCCAAGCACCTGGCCCTGAAGATCACCCGCGCCAAGTTCGAATCCCTGGTGGATGAACTGGTGACCCGCACCATCGAGCCCTGCAAGGTGGCCCTGAAGGATGCGGGCTGCAAGATCACCGACATCGACGATGTGATCCTGGTGGGCGGCCAATCCCGCATGCCCAAGGTCCAGGAGAAGGTGAGGGAATTCTTCGGCAAGGACCCCCGCAAGGATGTAAACCCGGACGAAGCCGTGGCTGTGGGTGCTGCCATTCAGGGCGGCGTACTGCAAGGCGAAGTGAAGGATGTGCTGCTGCTGGACGTGACCCCCCTGTCCCTGGGTATCGAAACCCTGGGCGGCGTCATGACCAAGCTGATCCAGAAGAACACCACCATCCCCACCAAGGCCAGCCAGGTGTTCTCCACCGCCGACGACAGCCAGTCTGCCGTGACCATCCACGTGCTCCAGGGCGAGCGGGAAATGTCCGCCGGCAACAAGAGCCTGGGCCAATTCAATCTGGAAGGCATTCCCCCGGCCCCCCGTGGTACGCCCCAGATCGAAGTGACCTTCGACATCGACGCCAACGGCATCCTGCACGTATCTGCCAAGGACAAGGCCACCGGCAAGGAAAACAAGATCACCATCAAGGCCAACTCCGGTCTGTCCGAAGATGAAATCCAGGCCATGGTGAAGGATGCCGAGCTGCACGCCGAGGACGACAAAAAGGCCCACGAGCTGGCTGATGCCCGCAACGGTGCCGACGCCATGGTGCACATGGTGAAGAAGTCCATGACCGACTACGGCGACAAGCTGGAAGC
>QKDJ01000102.1 GCA_003252145.1 Azovibrio restrictus | reverse complement strand
CCAGGAATATGGTTGCCGCCTGCGATTATGAGCAGGCCGCCCGAGCCCATCTGGACGACAACGCCTGGGCCTATTTACAAGGGGCTGCCGCCGATGAGCTGACGGCCAGGGCAAACGTGGAAGCTTTCGCAGCCCTGCCGCTACTGCCCCGCATGCTGGCGGATGTGCGTGGCGGGCACACCCGCTGCTCCCTGTTGGGGGAGACCCTGGCTCATCCCCTGATGCTGGCCCCCGTGGCCTATCAAAAGCTTTTCCACCCGGAGGGCGAGAAAGCCACGGCCCTGGCGGCCGAAGCCATGGAAACCCCTCTGATCCTCAGCACCCTGGCCACCACGACCATGGAGGACGTGGCCCAGGCCGGTCGTGGCCCCAAATGGTTTCAGCTCTATTGGCAAGGCGACCGGGCTCGTTCCCTGGCCCTGGTACGTCGTGCCGAAGCCGCCGGTTATCGCGCCCTGGTGTTTACCGTGGATGCGCCCCTGGCCGGCATCCGCAACCGGGAGCAACGGGCTGGTTTCGCCCTTCCCTCGGGTCTGTCAGCTGTCCACGTGCCGGAGGCGCCCGCCTTGCCCAGTCTGGGGACTGGGGCCAGCTCCGTCTTCGATGGCCTGATGGCTCTGGCACCCCGTTGGGACGACCTGATCTGGCTCCTGGGTGAAACCCGCCTGCCCGTACTGATCAAGGGTGTTCTGCATCCGGCGGATGCGCGGTTGGCGGTGGAGGCCGGTGTGCACGGGGTGATTGTCTCCAATCACGGGGGGCGGGTGCTGGATACCGTGCCCACGGCCCTGGCTGCCTTACCCGCCATACGGGCTACCGTGGGGGCTGACTTCCCGGTGCTGCTGGACGGGGGTGTCCGGCGCGGTAGTGATGTCTTCAAGGCCCTGGCCCTGGGGGCCTCTGCGGTGCTTGTGGGCCGTCCCTATGTCCAGGCCCTGGCCGTGGCCGGTGCTTTGGGCGTAGCCCATTTGATCCGCATCCTGCGGGAAGAACTGGAAACCACCATGGCCCTGTGCGGTTGCAAAACCTTGGCAGACATTGGACCGGAGTGTGTCCTGGCACCTTGAGTGCGTGCGCTCATCGCCAAATGTAAAACCCTTTTCCATTTGTAACTGTTCGGCGAAGTTTTGTTAATCCACTGTTAGCATTCGCTCGCAATCAATAATTAATCCTATTTGTATCCAGGGGGTCATGGTGGGTTCCAAGGTATGGCGTGCTGCGTCAGGGCAGCGTTTGGCAAGTGCCTGTGCTGTCTGGTTGCTGGTCGGGCCGGCGACCGCCCAGGAGGTCGTCGAGTTGTCGGAAATCAAGGTGACGGCCACGGCGGAAGAGGCCCAGGAAATCCGGCGTAATGCTTCTGCCGGGAAAATCGTCTACAGCCGTACTGATCTGGAAACCCTGGATGCGGCCAGCCTTGGGGAATTGTTGGGCAAGTTGCCGGGGACCGGTATGTTTACCGACCCGGATAACAGTCCCCGGGGACGGGGTCGTGGTCCGGATCGCAATATGCCCCAGATCATGGTGGATGGTCAGCCCCTGCCCGGAGGTGGGCGCAATCCGGCCGCAGCGTTGCGCCTGCCGGTGGAGTTGATTGAGCGGGTCGAGATCATCCGCAATAGCACCGCCGAATTTCCGGTCTTGGGCACCAGTGGCGTCATCAATCTGGTGCTGCGGGATGTGCCCAGCAAACAGGTGCGCAGTGCCAAGGTGGGCGTGGGGGCCAGCAACGGGGAGCCTACCCTGCGTTTGGAAGGACAGTATGGGGAGCCGGACGGGGGGGACTTCGGTTATCTCCTGTCGGGAGCCATCAATAGCCGCAGCAACAAGGGCATCAGCGATACCCACGCAGTGACCTATACCGGCGGCGCGCCTGCGGGGACGGAGGACGAGCATTCCGTACGCTCCGGACGGGACACCAATATCACCCTGAGCCCGCGCCTGAGCTGGCGTCTGGGGCCCACCCAGAAGCTCAATATTTCGCCCTTCCTGACCTTTACCGAGAACAACTCGGACAGCAAGGTTTATCGCGATCAAAGCGGTACCTCCAGCCACGATCAGGATGACTCCAAGACCCGCCGCAGTTCCGGGCGCTTGTCCACCGAATGGAAAAACACCGGGGCAGGCGGGGTGGAAACGACCGCGCGTTTGATGCTGCAAAGCGAATATGAGGATGGCGAGCGGAAAACCCGCCGCTACGATAGTAGCGGTGCCCTGAGCTCCTCCACCAACGAGAAGAACACCCGCCAGGAACAGGGATGGATGGTGGACCTGAAGCACAAGCAGCTGGTCTTCGATAGTCACCTGCTCACCGGGGCTCTGGAGTTACGCCACGAAAAATCGGAAGATCAACAACGCCGTTCCGGAAGTAGCACATCGAACAATGAGGCGACCCTGGACGAGCGTAAGCGCGTGGCCTGGGTCCAGGATGAATGGCAACTGGCGGACCAGCATGTGCTGACCCCGGGTTTGCGCTGGCAGATGCTGGATACGGAGATTGATGACACCCAGGCTGGCCGTATCGAGCGTTCCCAGCGGTCTCTGGATCCGTCCTTGCATTACCTGTGGCAAATTTCTGAGCAATGGAATTTCCGGGCCAGCATTGCGCGCAATACCAAGGCCCCCTATACCCGGCAACTGACTTCCTACGCCCGGACCGCCAATGGCACCAACTCCTCCAGCAACCCGGACCGAGGCGGTAACCCGAATCTGGAAGCGGAAACCCTGCGTAGTGTGGAGATGGGGATTGAGCACTTCCTCCCGGCAGGGGGCGGCACCATCGGGTTCTCCGTTTTCGACCGAGAAGTGGATAACTACACCCAGAGCCTGGTGCAGTACGACAGTGGCACCAGCCGCTGGATCGAGCGGCCCTACAACGTGGGCACGGCTCGCCTGCAAGGAGCCCTGTTCGACTTCAAGACCAAGATGAGCATCATCAATCTCCCCATGCTGACCCTGCGCGGCAATCTGGCCTACACGGATACCCAGATGCTGGACAAGGTGGCGGGTTTGGGGGCAGGAGAAGGGCCTCGTAAAAGTGCCAACCTGGGCGTGGATTACGAAATACCCTCGGCCCGCCTGACCTTGGGGGGCAATTTCAGTTACATGTCTGCCCTGGATAGGGAAAGCAGCGAGACGGTCCGGCAGTTACAGTCCGCCCGTCGCAATCTGGATCTCTATGCACTGTACAAGCTGGATCGCCAATACGCCCTGCGTTTTTCCGCCCAGAACGTGACTCGTGAAGATCGCAGTGGCTGGCTGGAGGAAACCGACAGTTCCGGCAATCTGGTGCGGACGGAGCAGGACAATTCCGAAGGCTACGCCACCTTCATGGTGACCCTGGAGGCCCGCTGGTAAGGCCGGCAGCGTTCCTAGCGTAGCAACAGGGTCGGAATGCGGCTGGCCTTGAGCATTTCGCTGGTTTTGCTACCCAGGAACAGCTTGCGTAAAGGGGAGTGGCTGTAGGCGCCCATGACCAGCAGGTCAAAGTCCTCCTCATGGAGGGCTCGGGCGATCACCTCCTTGGGCTTGCCTTGATGCACGACAGCCTTGGCTCCAATGCCGTTGGCACCCAGGCTGGCGACGGCCTCGTCCAGTTGCTCGTGAGCGCTGGAGCCGGCTTCTCCTGCCATCAACAATTGCAGGCTAAGGCCCTGGAGCAGGGGGCTGGCGGCCAGCATGTCCACGCCCTTGCGGGCCACGCTGCTGCCGTCGAAGGCAAAAAGCACTTTCCGGGGTTGGCGATAGCTTTCCGTAACCACCAGCACGGGACGGGTGGCCGACCGCACCACCCATTCCAGGTGTTGCCCCAGGGCGTTCCCGTCCTTCTCCGTGCTGCGGCTGCTACGCCCCATGATGAGCAAGCGGCTGCCGTCCTGCTGTTCTGCCAGGGTCTCTTCAATGTCACCGTGACGTAGGCGGCTGTCGGCGATGCCAACGCCTGCTGCCTGGGCTCGCTGGCGCAGGCGGCTCAGCAGGGTGCGGCCCTGTTCCCGGGCCTGGGTGGTCCGCTGGGCATCCTCCCGGGCCAGTTGATCCATCAGCCGCTCCTGGGCATCCAGGCCAATAGCACCGCTGTGGTCCTGGGGCGCGGTAAGGGGAACGTGTCGCTCCAGCACATGGAGTAGCTCCAGGGGAGCATCCAGACGGCTGGCGGCCCAGGTGGCGTAGTCAGTGACAGCCTCGGCCAGGGGCGAGGCATCCACACAGGCGAGGATTTTACGATCCATGGTCATATCCTCAGTGCTCCATCAGTAGATCGTCGGCACCGTCCTTATGGTGGACCGCGAACTTGTCCACCAGGGTGGCGCTGGCCTCATTGAGGCCGGTGACTTCCACCTCGGTGCCTTCCCGACGGAATTTCAGGACTACCTTGTCCAGGGCGCTAATGGCAGTGATGTCCCAGAAATGGGCTCGGCTCACGTCGATACGCACCCGATCTAGCACTTCCTTGTAATCGAAGGCATTGGCAAAGCGCTCGGCCGAGGCGAAAAACACCTGGCCAGTGATCTGATAGTGGCGACTGCGCCCATCCTCTTCCGTACGGGAGGTGATGCGCAGTATTTGTCCCACCTTGTGGGCGAAGAAGAAGCCGGAGAGCAGCACCCCGGTCAGAACCCCCTTGGCCAGGTCGTGGGTGGCTACCGTGACGATCACTGTGGCGATCATCACCGCGCTGGAGCTTTTGGGAAGCTCGCCCAGGTTTCGAATGGAGGCCCAGTTGAAGGTGCCGATGGACACCATGATCATCACGGCCACCAGGGCAGCCATGGGAATCTGCCGCACCCATTCGCCGAGAAAAACCACCAGAATCAACAGCACCACACCGGCTACCAGGGTGGAAAGTCGGCCCCGGCCTCCGGATTTCACGTTGATGACCGATTGGCCGATCATGGCGCAACCGGCCATGCCGCCGATGAAACCGGTGGCGATGTTGGCGATGCCCTGGCCCATGCATTCCCGGTTCTTGTCGCTGCGGGTATCGGTCAGGTCATCCACGATGGTGGCCGTCATCAGGGACTCCAGCAGGCCGACCACCATGAGGGTCAGGGAGTAGGGCAGGATGATGCCCAGGGTTTCCAGGGTGTAGGGCACCTGGGGAATCAGGAAACTGGGCAGGCTGTTCGGCAATTCACCCATGTCACCCACAGTGCGAATGTCCAGGCCAAGAGCCATGGATACGCCGGTGAGGGTGATGATGGTCACCAGGGGAGAAGGCACGGCTCGGGTGATGTAGGGGAAGCCATAGATGATGGCCAGGCCGGCAGCAGTCATGGCATAGACGTGCCAGGTGACGTTGATCAGCTCCGGCAGTTGGGCCATGAAGATGAGGATGGCCAGGGCATTGACGAAGCCGGTCACCACCGAGCGGGACACGAAGCGCATCAACTGGCCCAGTTTCAGCCAGCCAGCGATGATCTGGAATATCCCGGTCAATACGGTGGCGGCCAGCAGGTAATCCAGCCCGTGGGACTTGACCAGGGTCACCATGACCAAGGCCATGGCACCTGTAGCTGCCGAGATCATTCCGGGGCGTCCGCCAAAAAAGGCGATCAAAGTGGCGATGGAAAAGGAGGCGTAGAGGCCGACCTTGGGATCCACGCCGGCGATGATGGAAAAGGCAATGGCTTCGGGAATGAGGGCCAAGGCCACCACCAGGCCGGCGAGTAAATCGTTGTGGATGTTGGAAAACCAATCCAGCTGCAGTTTGTGTAGAGACATGATCAAAAATGGCAGGAGCGTTCAGCTCTCTAGTATGGGTACACTTCCCTGAAGAAGGACTTTCCAGGGGCGAGGGAGCGGCGTTGAGGGCCTACATGGTGAGTTCGTTGGGGAGCAGGAAACTCAGGGGGGAGTCACAGAACAGAAGTAACCCCGGGGCAGGGCCGAGCCACGAAAGTGGACTGGCGGTGCCCTAAATACGCTCAGGTGACTGGAGGGGCGAGGCTTTTGAGGTTGGAGATATACGGCAACTTGCATGGGCTCGATTGTGCGGCGCACCATGCGGGGAGTCAAGAATGGTGCGGAGATCCCTTTGCGGGCAAATAAAAACCCGGCCGGGGCCGGGTTTTGCAGGTGATGGCCAGGGGGCGGCCATGTTTGATGCAGAGTCCTTAATCGCGGGCCAGTTCTCCACCAACGACGCTGCCTAATACGGCGCCTACGGCGGTGGCGGCGATGCGGCCATTACCTTGGCCGAAGCGACTGCCAATGACGCCGCCAGCCACGGCGCCCAGAACCTTGCCGGTGCCGGAGCTCATGCCGTCATCCCGGTAGTCGTTTCTGTATTCGTCCCGATAGTGGGTGGGTTGGGGTTGGCGATAGCTGCGCCGGGGAGCGGGCTCATCGTAGTAATAGTCAGGGCGATCCCGATAGACCACTACGGGTTCTTGCCGATACACCACTACCGGTGCCCGGCGTTCAACCACCACATACTGGACCCGATCATTGTCGTAACGATCGTAGCGGTCGTGGTGGCGAGAGTGATAGCCATAACCATCGGCCATGGCGAAACCGCTGCAGGCGAGGGCGATCAAGGGAACAAGTCGCAATGCTTTCATGGGAGCCTCCTTTGTGGGCCAATGGTAAGGATTTAACGTGTGCCTCGCCCTGGGCGATGACAGCTCTTTAAAAAAAATCCCCGCTGTCGGGGCGGGGATTGAAGTCTCGAAGGGGGGTTCGAGAGAGGGGGGGTAACAACGTAAGTTGAACTTTACGCAGCAACCGCCCTGATGTCTGTCAGTCTTCCTTATCGGAGTGTAACGGTGTGTGTAACAGGGAATTCCAGGTGTTTCAGGGCAGGGGGAGGGCCGTGCTGTCCAACACTCTGCGCAGCACGAAGCTGGAGTGGACTCCGGTCACGCCAGGGATACGGGTAATGCGGTGGAGCAGCAGTTCCTGATAGGCATCCATGTCCTTGACCACCGCCTTGAGCTGGTAATCCGCATCCTGGCCGGTGATGAGCAGGCATTCCATAACCTCGGGGATGGTCTGGATTTCCGTTTCAAAATTCTCGAATCGCTCAGGGGTGTGCCGATCCATGGAAATGTGGATCAGGGCCATGAGACTGAGGCCCAGCTTGCGGGCATCCAGCAGGGCCCGATAACCCCGGATCAGGCCGGACTCCTCCAGAGCCTTGACCCGGCGCAGGCAAGGGGAGGGCGAGAGACCAATGCGTTCGGCCAAGTCCTGATTGCTGATGCGGCCATCCTTTTGCAGGAGTTCGAGAATGTGGCGGTCGTAGCGATCCAGTTCCATGGTTAGACCTTTGGGAAAAGCAATTTTATTGCTTAAATTCTATTCCGTGAGGCGAATAACGCAATAATTTGCGCAAGCTTCTTTCTTATCATGCTGTTCATGGACACCGCTTCTGGAGATCAGCATGTTGCCGCAGCCCGAAACCAAGTATCGCCCCTTTGAACCCATTCGCCTCACGGATCGGCAATGGCCCAGCCGTAGCATCGCCAAGCCGCCCATCTGGATGAGCACGGACCTTCGGGATGGCAACCAGGCCCTGTTCGAGCCCATGAATGGGGAAAAGAAGATGCGCATGTTTCACATGCTCTGCGACATCGGTTTCAAGGAAATCGAGGTGGCCTTCCCCTCCGCCTCCCAAACCGATTTCGATTTCGTGCGGGAACTCATTGAAGAGGGTCATGTACCCGAGGATGTGACCATCGAGGTGCTCACCCAGGCCCGGGAGCATCTTATCCGCCGCACCATGGAATCCGTCCGGGGTGCTCGGCGGGCCATCGTTCATGTGTACAACGCCACCTCCGAGCCCTTCCGGGACATGGTATTCGGCATGAGCAAGGCCCAGGTGGTGGACATGGCCGTCAGTGCAGTGACCCTCATCAAGACGCTCGCGGCGGAAATGCCCGAGACGGAGGTGGTCCTCGAATACAGCCCGGAAACCTTCACGGCCACCGAGCTGGATTTTGCCCTTGAGGTTTGTGACGCGGTTACGGCTGCCTGGGGCGCTACGCCTGACAACAAGGTGATTCTCAATCTTCCCACCACCGTGGAAGTGGCTACCCCCAATGTGTATGCGGACCAGATTGAGTGGATGCACCGCAATCTTGCCCGCCGGGACAGTGTCCTTATCAGCCTTCACCCTCACAACGATAGAGGTACGGCTGTGGCTGCTGCCGAATTGGGACTCATGGCCGGGGCTGACCGGGTGGAGGGCTGTCTTTTCGGTAACGGGGAGCGTACCGGTAACGTGGATCTCGTGACCCTCGCCCTCAATATGTACACCCAGGGCGTTAATCCTGGGCTCGACTTTTCCGACATCAATGCCGTGGCGCGTACGGCGGAAGCCTGCACGCGCTTGCCCATCCATCCACGCCATCCATACGTGGGGGATCTCGTTTTTACGGCCTTCTCCGGCTCCCATCAGGACGCCATCAAGAAGGGGTTTGCGGCCCACAAGGTTGCTGGCGACAACGGTACTGGTGCCTGGAATGTGCCCTATCTCCCCATCGATCCCGCCGATGTGGGGCGCTCCTACGATTCTGTAATCCGGGTGAACAGCCAGTCGGGCAAGGGGGGCATCGCCTATCTGCTCGAATCCGAATACGGAGTGGTTATGCCCCGGCGGCTGCAGGTGGAGTTTTCCGGTGTGGTCCAGGCCCATACGGACAGCCAGGGGGGTGAAGTCAGTGCCGCCGATATCTGGGCCTTGTTCTCAAGTACCTACCTGGAGCCCAAGGGCGGCATCCACTACCGGGAGCATCATCTCTTCGAGCACGGTGGCGTTCAAGGCATACGCCTCCGTGTGGAGATCAACGGCCAGCCCCATTTGCTTACAGGGGAGGGGAATGGTCCCATCGATGCGGCCGTCCATGCCTTGCAGGGAGCGGGTATCCGGGTTCAGGTGCGCAGCTTCGAGGAGCGGGCCATGGGGCCTAGTGGAGAGGCTGGTGAGGCCCGGGCTTGTGCTTTCATGGAAGTGGCTGGGGCCGGAGGTGAGTGCTACGGAGTGGGCATGGATGGCAACATCGTCACCGCTTCCATCAAGGCCTTGATCAGCGGGGTCAGTCGCCAGGGCGTGGCCGCATTTCAAGTGGCTGCCTGACAACAAAGCCTGAAAAAGCAGAAGGCCGCCCCATCAGGGCGGCCTTCGTTTTTTGCAGTACGGCTGGGCTTACTTGGCGCTGTTCAGCTTTTCTTCGATCTTGGCCAGGGGCACGGCACCGGGGATACGCTCACCATTGACGAAGATCAGGGTGGGGGTGCCGGTGATGCGCAGCTTCTGGCCGTATTCCACATTGTTGATGATGGCGGAGGTATCGCAATCATCCTTGCCAGTTGGGGCCTTGCCATTGACCATCCAGTCATTCCAGGTTTTTACCTTGTCGGCAGAGCACCAGATCTGGCGGGATTTACGGATGGAGTCCTCGCTCAGGATGGGGTACAAGAAAACATACAGGGTCACGTTGTCCAGTTTTTCGATGTCCTTTGCCAACCGCTTGCAGTAGCCGCAGTTGGGGTCTTCAAAGGTGACTAAGGTACGCTTGCCATTGCCTTTGACCTGCTTGATGGCCTGATTCAGAGGCAGTTCGGAGAACTTTACCGCATTCAAGGTTTGTAGGCGGCTTTCCGTGACGCTGGTCATGGTCTTGGTATCCACCAGATTGCCGGCCAGGAAGGCAGTGGCTTTTTCATCCGTGTAGATGATTTGACCATTCAGGAAGACCTCATACAGGCCCAGGTAGCCAGATTTGGTAACGCTAGTAACGGGGACACCCAACTTGGCTTCTAAGGTTTGCTTGATGTTGCTTTCCTGAGCGTGTGTTGGGATAGCGAGGGTGGTCATCAGGGCCAGGGTGAGTAGGGACTTCAGCATGGATTCTCCTAGGTTAATTGATGGTGCGTAGATTCAAAGCGTACCCAGGGCGTAACGCACCAGTATGCTTTTCAAGGGGCCAAGCTTGTCCGTCAGGGACAAGCCCAGATTGCGCAGGGGGGCAAAGCCCGGTTGGGTGGCCCGGAACAGGCGGCGCAAGCTGTCCGTAGTGGTCTGCATCAGCACGGTCTCTTCCTTGCGGGCTCTTTGGTAGCGCTGCAGGAAACGTTCGTCGCCAATGTCTTGCCAAGGTTGAGCAGCCGCCAGTTGCTCCGCCAGCACCTTGGCATCCTGAAAGCCCAGGTTGATGCCGTGGCCGGATAGGGGGTGGATGCCGTGACCTGCGTCACCCACCAGGGCCAGACGAGGGGCCACCGTGCGGGGCACCCGGATCAGACGCAGGGGAAAGGCGGCGGCAGGAGTAATGGTTTCCAGCTTGCCCAGCACATGCTGACCCGCTTCAGCCACCCGTTCGGCCAGGGCTTCCGGGGGTAGGGCACAGAGTTCGTCTGCATGGGCATCCGGGGTGGACCAGACGATGGACATGCGCTGGCCGGGCAGAGGCAGATAGGCCAACACGCCATCTTCCAGGAACCATTGCCAGGCCTTGTTGTGGTGGGGCTTTTCCGTGGCGAAATTGGCTACCAGGCCCTTTTCGTTGTACGGGGTGGTGATGGCTTCCAGACCGGCCTGTTGGCGTATCCAGGAATCCCGGCCATCGGCGGCCACCAGCAGGCGACCGGAGAGAGCCTGGCCGTCGGTCAGGGTAAGCACGGCGGCATCGTGGCGGAATTCCAGACCGGATGGGATGGCAGGGCAGAAGCGGGTCAGGTTGCCCTGGCGCTTGATGCCTTCCCAGAGCTCGCAGGCCATGAGGGAGGATTCCATGATCCAGCCCAGCTCGGCCACGCCGGTTTCATAGGCGGAAAACTGGAGATGTCCGCCTTGGTCGCCGGAGACATCCATGGCCTGGATTGGGGCCATGCGATTGGGGTCCAGATGCTCCCAGGCGCCGATTTCAGAAAGGAAGCGGGCATTGGCCGGGCTGATGGCGTAGATGCGGGCATCCCAGCCCTCTGGGCGTGTGGGAGGCTGGCTTTCCACCAGGGCAATGCGTAGGCGGGAATCCCTTAGGGCGCTGGCAAGACTGGCACCGGCCAGACCGCCGCCGACAATGATGAGGTCAAATTGCTGCATGGCGGGGGATTGTGCCCCCGGGAGGCACAAAGGGCAAGGCGGGAGGAGGCCGGTTGGAGAGAGGGATGGGCGGCGACAAGAGGATGTCGCCACCCGGGGCAGCCTGTCCAGGGGGATCAGGCCTCTTCGCCCGTGTCCCGACGGGGCACGGTGGCCGGGTCAGCAATGATGCCCCGGTAGATTTCCACCCGGTCACCGGGCTTCAGGGGAGCATCCAGCTTGGCCAGCTTGCCGAAGATGCCCACCTTCTGGGCCTCCAGGTCAATGTGGGGAAACTGCTTGAGGATGCCGGAACGCTCGATGGCTTCTTTCACCGTGGTGCTTTCCGGCACCTCGATGTTGAGCCACAT
>QKDJ01000035.1 GCA_003252145.1 Azovibrio restrictus | reverse complement strand
GGGGTTGAAATGATGCGAGGATCGATGGCGTGTGGTGATTTTCTCGGTGGTCGAATCCCCCCCGGCCCCCCTTTAGAAAAGGGGGGAGAAAATCACTCCGCCGATCCCCCCCTTTACCAAAGGGGGGTTAGGGGGGATTTCTGCTGCGCGAGATTCACACGGAAGGCCTCATCATGACCGTCCGTCTCGTGGGACCCTTCAATCGTGTCGAAGGCGACCTGGAAGTCCGCCTGGAGATCGAGGACGGTCGGGTCACTTCAGCCTACGTGAACTCCCCCCTCTATCGGGGCTTCGAGTCCATGCTTTCCGGCAAGGTGCCGGGGGATGCCCTGGTCATCGTGCCCCGCATCTGCGGCATCTGTTCCGTGGCCCAGAGCGCAGCCTCAGCAGCGGCCCTACGGGAGTTGTCCGGCCTGACTCTGCCCGACAACGGCCGCTTGGCCCACAACCTGGTGAGCGCCTGCGAGAACCTGGCGGACCATCTGAGCCACTTCTACCTGTTCTTCATGCCGGACTTCGCCCGGGAGGCCTATGCCGGCCGGTCCTGGTTCGAGCGGATTGCAAGACGCTTCAAAGCCACCAGCGGCAGCGCAACGGCCGACGTGTTGCCCGCCCGAGCTGAATTCATGCACCTCATGGGCCTCATGGCCGGCAAATGGCCACACACCCTGAGCCTGCAACCCGGCGGCACCGCCCGGCCCCTGGAGCAGGCGGAATGCCTTCAGCTCACCTCGCTGTTGCGGGCCTTCCGTCGCTTTCTTGAACGCCATGTCTTCGATGACAGCCTGGAGACCGTGGGCGCTCTGGCAAGCCTGTCGGATCTGGCTGTCTGGCGACAGCGACGGCAGGGCGACCTGTCCCTGTTCCTGGAAGTGGCCGAGGACCTGGGCCTGGCACAGATCGGCCGGGCCACGGACGTATTCCTCAGCTATGGCGCCTATGAAGAGGCCCATGGCCATCTGTTTGCCTCCGGCCTGTGGCAGTCGGCCCAGGGCCACCCCCTGGAACCCAACGCCATCGTGGAGGACCTGAGCCATGCCTGGCTGGCGGGGGACACCAGCCCCCCGGCCCAGGGCCAGACCCTGCCCCTGGTGGACAAGCCCGAGGCCTACACCTGGTGCAAGGCGCCCCGCTACAACGGCGGTGTGGCAGAGACCGGCGCCCTAGCACGGCAGATGGTGGCAGGCCATCCCCTGATCCGGGAACTGGTAAAAACCCATGGCGGCAGCGTCAAGGCCCGGGTGCTGGCCCGGCTGCTGGAGTTGGCCCTGGTGCTGCCCCGCATGGAAGCCTGGGCCAGGCAACTGGAGCCCAAAGCGCCCTGGTGCCACCATGCCGACCTGCCGGACCAGGGCATGGCGCCAGGCCTGGTGGAGGCCGCACGGGGATCCCTGGGCCATTGGCTCACGGTGAAGCACGGCCGGATCGCCAACTACCAGATCATCGCCCCCACCACCTGGAACTTTTCCCCCCGGGACAAGCAAGACATCCCCGGCGCCCTGGAGCAGGCCTTGGCTGGACTGCCGGCGCCCAATGCCGAAGACCCGCCGTTATTGGTTCAACATGTGGTTCGGTCATTCGACCCCTGCATGGTCTGCACGGTGCACTAGTATCGAGTCATGAGCGCCACCCAACCTCCCATGGATCCCGCCGCCCTGCCCGCCCACACCCCTGGTGAAGAGGCCTGGATCGAGGTCATCCACAAGATGGATGAGGTCTACAGCGACCTGCTGAAATACGAGGTGGCTCTGGAGGAGAAGAACGCCGCCCTGGAGGAATCCCAGCGCTTCGTGTTGTCGGTGCTGTCTTCCATGTCCGACCTGTTGCTGGTGTGTGACCGGGAAGGCCGCATCGAGGTGGTGAACCAGGCCCTCATCAATTTCACAGGCAAAAGCGAAGCACAACTGGTCGGCACTTCCCTGTTCGCGCTATTTCCGGACGAGGCCACCCGTACCGCGGCGCGCCAGTCCTTCGCCACCCGGGGCCTGAAGGGCCTGGCGGATTGCGAGCTGGAATTGCTGGGGGTTGATGCCACACCCGTGGCCGTGTCCTTCAACTGCATGCCCCGCCACAATCACCGAGGCGCCTTGTTGGGCATGGTGGTGACAGGGCGCCCCCTGGGGGAACTGCGGCGGGCCTATCAGGCCCTGCACGAAGCCCATGAAGACCTGAAGCGGACCCAGCAGCAACTGCTGCATTCGGAAAAGATGGCCTCCCTGGGCCGGCTGGTGGCCGGGGTGGCCCATGAACTCAACAACCCCATCAGCTTCGTCCTGGGCAACGTCCACGCCCTGCGCCGCTATGCTGAGCGCCTGGGCCAGTACATCCAGCTTTTGCATGGCAAACACAGCCCGGAAGAACTGACCAGCCTGCGGGAATCGTTGCGCATCGACCGCATCGTCGAAGACCTGCCCTCCCTCATGGACGGCACCATCGAAGGCGCGGAGCGGACCCGGGACATCGTCGACAGCCTGAAACGCTTCTCCGTGGTGGACCGTGATCAGGCCCGCCCCTTCAACCTGACGGAGATCATTGAGCGCTCCGTCAACTGGGTGCGCAAGGCCTCGCCGGACCGTTTCCATGTGGACATGGCGCTGCCCGAAGGCATCACCGTGCTGGGCTCCTCCGGCCAGATCCAGCAGGTGGTCATGAACCTGGTGCAAAACGCCAGTGATGCCACGGCAGAAGTGGACGAACCTCGCCTGGCCATTTCCGCCCGCCAATCGGGCGATCAGGTGGAAGTCAGTTTCAAAGACAATGGCCCCGGGATTCCGGAAAGCCATCTGGCTCACATCTTCGAGCCCTTCTTCACCACCAAACCCGTGGGCAAGGGTACGGGCCTGGGCCTGGCCATCAGCTACGGCCTGGTGGAAAAACATGGCGGCCGGCTGACGGCCGAGAACTTGCCCGAGGGCGGCGCTGTCTTCACCCTCACCCTGCCCATCGGCAAACCCTGAACACGCCTTAGTGCACGTACCCACTGGAGGAGGCCCCATGAGCCGCATTACTCTGCAAGGAAGCTGTCTCTGCGGCGCCGTGCGCTATGAG
>QKDJ01000156.1 GCA_003252145.1 Azovibrio restrictus | reverse complement strand
CCTGCCCGGGCCCGCCGTGCCCCTATTGGCCACCCTCATGCTGCGGGGTGCCCAGACGGCCAGCGAGCTGCGGGCCCATTGCGAGCGCCTGCACAGCTTTGCCGATGCCTCGGCTGTGGAAGCTTATCTGGAAGAACTGGCCGAGCGGGGCCCGTCCCTGACCCTGAAGTTGCCCCGTCAGCCTGGTGCCCGGGAGCAACGCTGGACCCATCTGCTCTGCGGTCCCGTGGAGATTGCCTCGGTTCCCATGGCCGCTGGCGGGGCAAGCGCCGCCGGTGGCCTGGAAGCCCGGGTGGCTGCCCTGGAAGAACAGGTGGCCCAGCTACAGGCCCAGATTCAAGAATTGCTGGCTGCCCGCCCGTGAGGGGAGCCATTCAACGTACGAACAATAACAAGGGAGAAAGATAAAGATGAGCCGTCATACCAAGATTGTTGCCACCCTGGGCCCCGCCTCCTCCGAACCTGCCGTGCTGGATCGGCTGGTGGAAGCGGGCATCGACGTGGTGCGCATGAATTTTTCCCATGGTACCGCCGAGGATCACATGGGCCGTGCCGCCGCCATTCGCGCAGCCGCCGCCAAGGCCGGGCGCTGCGTGGGCATCCTGGCCGACCTGCAGGGCCCCAAGATTCGCGTGGGAAAATTCGAGGAAGGCAAGATCACCCTGGAAAAGGACGAGCCCTTCATTCTGGATGCGGCCTGCACCATGGGCAGCCAGGAAAAAGTGGGTCTGGACTACAGGGATCTGCCCCGGGACGTGGTGCCCGGTGACATCCTCCTGCTCGATGATGGCCGCCTGAAACTGAAGGTGGAGCGGGTCTGGGGGACGGAAATCCATACCCGGGTGGTGGTGGGGGGCGTGCTCTCCAACAACAAGGGCATCAACCGCCAGGGGGGCGGCCTCACGGCGCCGGCCCTGACTGCCAAGGACATGGACGACATCAAGACCGCCGCCCAGCTGGAGGTGGATTTCGTAGCCGTGTCCTTCCCCAAGAGCGCCGCCGACATGTACATGGCCAGGCAACTGCTGCGGGCAGCGGGTAGCCATGCCTGCCTGATCGCCAAGATCGAACGCACCGAAGCCGTGGCCAATCTGGATGAAATCCTGGAAGCCTCCGACGGCATCATGGTGGCCCGGGGCGACCTGGCCGTGGAAGTGGGTGACGCCGCCGTGCCCGCCCTGCAGAAGAAGATGATCCGGGCTGCCCGGGACAAGAACAAGATCACCATCACCGCCACCCAGATGATGGAATCCATGATCCACTCCCCTGTGCCCACCCGGGCCGAAGTGTCTGACGTGGCCAACGCAGTGCTGGACGGCACCGATGCGGTGATGCTCTCCGCCGAAACCGCCAGCGGCAAGTACCCGGTGGAAACCGTGGAATCCATGGCTCGGGTTTGTCTGGAAGCCGAGCGTTCCGCCGAAGTGACCCTGGACCGGGAAATGCTGGACCGGGTGTTTACCCGCATCGACCAGTCCATCGCCATGGCTGCCATCTGGACCGCTCACCACCTGAAGGTGAAGGCCATTGCTGCCCTGACCCAGTCCGGCTCCACCGCCCTGTGGATGAGCCGTCTCAACTGCGGCGTGCCCATCTACGCTCTGACCCCCGATCCCAAGTCCATGGGCACTATGGTGCTCTACAAGGAAGTCTATCCCCTGCTCATGAGCCAGCAGCACACGGATCGGGACCTGCTGCTCTGGGAAGCCGAGCAACTGCTCATCAACCAGGGTGTGGTGGAACTGGGTGACCTGATCGTGCTCACCATCGGCGAACCCATCGGTTCCGTGGGTGGCACCAACACCCTCAAGATCGTCAAGGTCGGGGAACACCAGCGGCCCGTTTAAGGCGGCTGAGTACCATGGGGGCTCCGGCAGACAACCTTCTGACTCTGGCCTTTGCCGACCAGTGTCGGCGCTGGGCCCGGCAGTTTGGCGCTCCCGCAGCTGCCATCCAGGCCGTGGGGCGGGCAGCCCAGGCCTTGGTGGAAGCGGAGTCCGCCGGCCATGTATGTCTGGCCCTGGATGAAGGGCCCCGGCCTTGGACCGAGGCTGACCTGCTCGCCTCAGGTGTGATGGGTGAGCCGGATAGTCCATGCCCCCTGGTGCTGGATGGCCCCCGGCTCTATCTGGCGCGCCACTACGCAGCCGAGGCCCGGTTGGCGCGCAACCTGGTGCAGCGGCACCGGAATGTGCCGCCTCAACCCGGACCTGCAGCCCGGGCGTTGCTGCATCAGCTCTTTGCCCAGGTGAATGAGGGAGATGGTCAGATGATGGCCGTGGCCTTGGCCCTCAGCCGTCGCTTGGCGGTGATCAGCGGCGGCCCCGGTACCGGCAAGACCACCACAGTTACCCGCCTGCTGGCTTGCCTTCTGGCGGATGCGCCCGATGTCCGGGTGGCCCTGGCGGCACCCACGGGCAAGGCCGCTGCCCGTTTGCAGGAATCCCTGGAAGCCCGGGCGGGGGAGTTGCCGGCAGAGCTGGCAGCCCTGCTGCCGCGCCAGGCCTATACCCTGCATCGTCTTCTGGGTCTGGGGCCTGACGGGGACAGCCCTCGCCACCACGCTGACAACCCTCTTCCCCTGGATGTACTGGTGGTGGACGAAGCCTCCATGATGGACCTGGGGCTGGCCCTGCAACTCTGCGCCGCCTTGCCGGCCAGTACCCGGCTGATCCTGTTGGGAGATCGCTACCAACTCCAGGCGGTGGAAGCCGGGGCCGTGTTCGCCGTGCTGTCCGGCTGTACCCAGCTGACGCCCGCAACCCGGCAGGAACTGGCGGAGCTCTGCGATTGGCCCGAGAGCGCTCTGCCCTCCAAGCCCGATGGCTCCGCGCCCTTGAACGACCTGGCTGTGGAACTGACCCATAGCCATCGCTTTTCCGGCGATACCCCTCTGGGGCGGGTGGCGACAGCCCTGGTTCAGGGCCTGGGGGCAGAGGCCCTGGCCGGTTTTTCCAGCACCGGCATGGTTCATCTGAGCCCCACGGGTTCCAGTTTGGGTGCGGAATCGCTTCAGGTGCTGCTGGAGGGTTACGAACCCTATGGCCAGGCCCTGGC
>QKDJ01000187.1 GCA_003252145.1 Azovibrio restrictus | reverse complement strand
CACGGTGGTGGCCCTGACCGATCCCGTGAGCACCTCGGGGGCCGTTTTACCCCGGAAATTGTTTCCTCAACGAGTGGGCCAGTCCCTGGACAGTTTTTTTGGCCGTGTGGTCTATGTGGGCGACCATGATCGGGCCGGGGTGGCGGTGGCATCCGGCAAGGTGGATGCCGCCTTTGTCTCCAGCTTTCATCTCTCCGAACTGGTGCGTCAGGGGCGGGTCAAGGCGGATGAGCTCAGGGTTCTATGGCGTTCCGAGCCCATTCCCCAGGACGCCATCGTGATTCGGCAACGCCTGTGTCCAGCCTTGCAGCAGCAAATCCGCGAAGCCTTTCTGGATCGCAATGGACAGGCCTATCCGGAGTTGCTGGAGCGTCAGGGAACCCTGCGTTTCGTGCCCATGGATGATGAGGCCTACCGCATCCTGCAGAACCTGAATTGATTGGCCGGGGAGGGAGGCTCTCGTCTACACTGGCTTCTTTTGTGTCGATGCTGGAGCGTTCCCCATGAAGCAGGTTGCAGTGGTCTATTACAGTGGTTACGGTCATACAGCCCATCAGGCCCGGTCAGTGCAGGCGGGTGCTGCTTCGGTGGGCGGGGTGAGCGCGAAACTGTATTCCGTCAGCGAATTGGACGATGCAGCCTGGGAGGAACTGGACGCCGCCGATGCCATCATTTTTGGCACCCCCACCTATATGGGCAGTGCGGCGGCCAAGTTCAAGGAATTCATGGAAACTTCCAGCAAGCGCTGGTATGCCCAGGCCTGGAAGGACAAGCTGGCAGCCGGCTTTACCACCTCCGCATCACAGTCTGGCGACAAACTTAACACCCTGATCCAGCTCATGATCCTGGCCTGCCAGCACGGCATGCTCTGGGTGAGCCTGGATCTGTTGCCCGGCAATAATTCCAGCCAGGGTTCCGTGAATGATCTGAATCGCCTGGGTTGTACCTCCGGCGCCATGGCTCAGGCCAACGCGGACCAGGGGGCTGATGCCATGCTGGAGTCGGACTTGCGCACGGCAGCCCGACTGGGTGAGCGAGTGGCAGAGCAGGTGCTGCGCCTGCGCTAAGGTTCAGCTTTCTCCTTCAAGCCGGGGCAGCCCGGCTTTTTGTTATAGTCCCGGCATCACTGACCAAGGAGCATTCATGGCCCTTCAACTATCCCTGGGAGATTTGCAGGTCCTGCTGGTGGAGCCCTCCCACATGCAGGCGCAACTGGTACAACGCATGTTGAGCCATCTGGGGGTGACGCGGGTCACTGTGAGCAGCAAAGGCGAGGAGGCCCTGGCCATCATGCAGGAAACCCGCCCTAGTGCGGTTGTCAGCAGCCTCTACCTGCCCGATATGGCGGGAACCGATCTGGTCATGACCATGCGCAAGGAAGAGGAACTGGAGCAGGTGCCCTTCATCCTCATTTCCAGTGAAACCCGGCCCCAGGTGCTGGATCCCGTGCGTCAGTCCGGTGCCTGCTGCATTGTTGAAAAACCTTTCTCGGAAACCCAGCTGTCCAATGCCCTGCACGGGGCCATCGACTCCCTCTGTCCGGATGAAACCCTGGATGCGGCCCAGGTGGAACACCTGCGGGTGCTGCTGGTGGATGACAGCCTGTCCAGTCGCCGCCATATCCGGCGCATGCTGGAGGAAATGGGCGTGGAAGACATCATTGAAGCGGAAAACGGTCGCCAGGCGGTGACGGCTTTGGCGGACACCATGGTGGATCTGGTGGTGACCGACTACAACATGCCGGAAATGGATGGCAAGGCTTTGGTTGAGTACATCAGAACCCAAAGCTGGCAGGGCTCAGTACCCATTCTCATGATTACCAGCGAGCAGAATCAGGCGCGTTTGGCTGCTGTGGAGCGGGCCGGGGTATCCGCCATCTGTGACAAGCCCCTGGAGGCCAAGGGGATTCGCCGGATGATTGCCCAGTCCCTAATGGAGTGAAGGGGACAGGGCGCTACTGTTGCGTAGCCGCTCCCGCTCGGCTTCCAGGTGATTGCGCCGCAGGATGGCTTCGGCAATTTCCCGGCTGATGGTGTCCGCATCCGGCAGGGCATTGGGGCGAAATACGATGAGGGGAATTCCCAGCCGTTCCAAGGCCTGAGCCTTGAGCGCTTCGGAGGAGATCGTCCCGTGACTTTCAGGCGTTGGCCAGGTCAGCTCAATGGCGGCGAGGATGGCGAAGTCGTTCCGGCACACCAGAAAGTCCACGCTTCTACCCAGCATGTGCCGCATTTCCTCCACCGCCCGGCGCCCCCGAAGATTGGCCAACTGAGCCATGCCTACCTGGGCGAAGATGAGCATGTTGGGCATGGCCTCCCTGAGGCGGTGAAACAGGGCCTGTTCAGCACTGTTCAGCAACTGATAGGGTTTGCGTTGCAAGGGTTCGGCAAACCGGGTTTCCGGCTCCACATAGGCTTGGGCCGGTGGAGGGGATTTGCGGCTTGTGCTCCGGGACGGGACGATATCGAGCTTGGTGCTAGCAAGGGCCTTGCGACTCTGGGCACGAAAGATCAGTCCAGCGATCAGGGTGGCGGCCAGCAGGCCCAGGATGATCAGGGTGTCCATGAGTCAATGGAAATAAAGGAATGCCATATGGTTGCATGTTTTGCAGGGGGTCGCCAGCCATGGACGGGACTGTTGCTGGGCCTGCTGCTGGTGGGGCCGGCGGGGGCTGAGGTCCATGAGGATCTGGAGTACCGCTATTACGATGTGCGGGTGCAAGAGGAGGAGGGATTGCGTCAGGCCATTAATCGCCAGTCTCCCATTTGGGAACAGGGGCAGGTTTTTCATGGCTATACCCGCTGGAATGTGCGCTGGACCTTCCACTGGTTTCAGGAGACTTCCGGGCGCTGCCGTCTGACCGATGCCCAGGTCAGTTTGCAAAGCCAAGTGACCCTGCCTCGGGTTAAGGGGGTTTCAAGTGGACAGCAATCTCGACTGGATACCTACCTGAAAGCCTTGCAGCGGCATGAACTGGGGCACGTGGAGGTGGGGCGACAGGCGGCCCATGCCATAGATAGGCATCTGCTAGGGCTTCCTCCGGAGAGGGATTGTGGTCGTTTGGAAACC
>QKDJ01000173.1 GCA_003252145.1 Azovibrio restrictus | reverse complement strand
CCCATGAAGTAATTGCTGCGGGCAAATTGCCAGGCCGGGTGCGCCGCATCCTTGAGCGCCTGTTGAATGCTGTCTGCCAGCTCGGGGCTCAGTTGTTCATCGGCATCCAGGCAAAGCACCCAGTCATGGGTTGCCTGTTCCACCGCATACTGTTTCTGACGTCCGTAGCCCAACCATTCCTGATAAATGACGCGAGCCCCCAGTTCCTGGGCCAGGCTCGCCGTATTGTCCTGGCTGCCCGAGTCCACCACGAGAATTTCCTGGGCAAAGGGCACGCTGGCCAGACAGCTTGGTAGCTGGCCAGCTGCATTTTTGGTGATGATGACCAGGGAAAGAGGGATTGAAGGCTCTGGTACCGGCTCTGGAGGCGAGGCCGCGTCTGCACTTTCCTCCAGGGGGGGCGGGGGAGTGGGCTCGGAGGACTGCTCCTGCTCGGGGTGAAGCTCGTCGGCGGCGGGGTTCTCGGACACGGTTCGCTATAATGCAGGCCTTTGAAGCTGTCATTCTACCCTTATGACTGGCGACTGCCGTTTTCCCCGTTCCCTGCTGCTGGTCAAGACCTCCTCTCTTGGCGACGTAATCCACAATCTGCCGGTCGTCAGCGATGTGCTGGCCCAGAATCCCCATGTGCAGATCGATTGGGTGGTGGAGGAGGGCTTTGCCGATATTCCTCGTCTCCATCCCGGGGTGCATCGCATCATCCCCGTTGCCATTCGCCGCTGGCGTCGCAAGCTTTGGTCTCCGGCCACCTGGCGGGAAATCGGGGCGGCACGCAAGGCCTTGGCTGAAACAGTGTACGACGTGGTGCTGGACACCCAGGGCTTGCTGAAAAGCGCCCTGGTTGCACGTCAGGCCCAAGGGTTGCACCTGGGCCACAACCGGGATTCAGCTCGGGAGCCCGGCGCTGCTCGTTTTTACGATCAAGCCTTCTTCGTGCCCAAGACCCTGCATGCAGTGGAACGTAATCGTCGTCTGGCCGGTGCAGCCCTGGGTTATACCCCGGGGCCGGAACTGGATTACGGCATTGCCCCGGCCCGAACGGAGCAAGGTGGCGGTTCGGCGGTGCTGCTCACGGCCACCAGCCGGGATGACAAGCTCTGGCCCGAGGCCCACTGGGTCAACCTGGGGCGTGCCCTGGCCAGCCGGGGACTGACGCCCCTGTTGCCCGGAGGCAGTGCCAAGGAACGGGAGCGAGCCCGTCGCCTGGCGGCCCAGATTCCCGGAGCCCAGGCGGTGCCGCCCATGGGCATCAAGGATCTGGCCGCCATGCTGCAACATGCCCGCCTGGTGGTGGGGGTGGATACGGGCCTGTCTCACTTGGCCGTGGCCATGAATACCCCGACAGTTGCCCTGTACACGGCCACGGACCCGGGGCTGACCGGGGTTCTGGGTCAGTCCTGGCACCGTAATCTGGGGGGCGAGGGGCAGGTGCCATCCGTGCAGGATGTCCTTACCCAACTGGCACCCCTGTTGCCCTCCCGCAGCTAAGCCTCATGGCCCGATTGCTCTACTGTTTCCTGCTGTATCTGGGTATGCCACTGATCTGGTTGCGCCTGCTCTGGCGTAGCCGCCGCCAGCCAGAATATCTGGGCCACCTGGCTGAGCGCTGGGGCGCGTATCCCCAGCAATCCCAACCCTCGCCCCTGTTGTGGGTACACGGGGTGTCCGTGGGGGAAACCCGGGCAGCTCAGCCCCTGGTGCAGCAGTTACTGGCCCAATATCCGGACCACGTCCTGCTGCTGACCTGCATGACGCCTACGGGACGTGCGGTGGGGCAGGAGTTGTATGGCCAGAATCCGCGGGTGATCCAGGCCTATCTGCCCTATGATTATCCGGGCGCCATGGCCCGATTCTTCGAGCATTTTAGGCCCCGGTTTGGCGTGCTGATGGAAACTGAAATCTGGCCCAATCTCATGGCAGCAGCCCGTAGTCGTCATGTGCCCGTGGTACTGGCCAACGCCAGACTCTCCAGTCGCTCAGCTCGGGGTTATGGCCGGATTGAGGCGCTGGTGCGGCCGGCATTAGAGCGTCTGGCTGCCGTGGCGGCCCAGACGGATGCGGATGCCAACCGCCTCGCCCTGCTGGGAGCGCCTCATATTCAGGTCTGCGGTAACGTGAAATTCGATGTGTTACCTGATTCCGTTCAGCTGGAACAGGGGGTGGCTTGGCGGGCTCGCTTGGGACCACGCCAAGTGTGGTTGGCGGCCAGTACAAGGGAAGGGGAGGAGGCCCTGTTGCTGGATATCCTGAAACAGCCGGGCATGGAGCAAGTGCTGCTGCTGTTGGTGCCCCGCCATCCGCAACGCTTTGAGGAAGTGGCCCAACTGGTGGACAAGTCTGGTTTGACCATGGTGCGACGGAGCCAGGAGGCTTTCCCCGATGCCGGACACCAGGTCTGGCTGGGGGATAGCATGGGCGAGATGGCCGCCTACTACCGTGTCGCGAATGTGGCCTATGTGGGAGGGAGTCTGTTGCCTCTGGGAGGGCAGAATCTGATTGAGGCGGCAGCTTGCGCTTGCCCGACGTTGGTAGGGCTCCATACCTTCAACTTCGCCCAGGCGACTGAAGATGCGATTGCAGCAGGAGCTGCCATGCGAGTAGCGGATGTGGATGAGTTATCCCGGGTGCTGATTCAATTACTGGCCGATCCAGAACGCCTTGAAGCCATGGGCAAGGCGGGTGAGGCATTTGCTCAATGCCACCGGGGCGCCACAGCCCGCACCATGGCGGTGATTACTTCAGTAGTGCGTTGATTTCCCGAAGGTCGGCTTCTTCCAGGGTGCCCACGGCAGCCTTGAGACGCAGACGGGCCATCAGGGTGTCGTGATAGGCCTTGGCCAGGTCCCGACGGGTCACGAACAGTTGCTGCTCGGCATTCAGGACGTCGATGTTGATACGCACGCCCACCTCGTAGCCCAGCTTGTTGGATTCCAGAGACGCCTTGGAGGATTCATGGGCGGCTTCCAGGGCGCGGATCTGGGCCAGTCCATTCACTACGCCCAGGTAGTTTTGACGGGCCTGTAGCGCCGCATCGCGCCGGGCTGCTTCCAAATTGGCCTGGGCAGCAGAGTGCAGGGCGACGGCCTCGCGGGTTTTGGAGGAAACGTAGCCGCCCTGGAAGATGGGGATATTGAGTTGCAGACCAATGTTGTTCACATCGGTTTCCACTGGCCCGCCACCCGTGGAGGAAATGGTCTTGCTACGCCCAGCATTGGCCACCACATCCAGCGTCGGGTAGTGGCCGGCCCGGGTGCGCTGGACTTCCTTGGCGGCAATTTCTTCGGTCTGGCCCTGAATCTGAACATTGATATTGCCCTGGCGGGCTGCATCCATCCAGCTTTCCACTTTGGCGGGATTTGGCGGCTGGATGGCCTTTTGGGTATCCAGCATGGCCAGTTCGCCCGAGAGTTCGCCAATCACAACCCGCAAGGCTTCCTGGGCAATTTCCAAGCTGCTTTCCCCAGCAATTTCCTGGGCGGTGGCCAGGTCGTAGCGGGATTGGGCTTCGTAGGTGTCTACGATGGTCGCAGTACCCACTTCAAAATACTTCTTGGCCTGTTCCAGTTGCTGGGCGATAGCTGTTTTTTGAGCCCGGGCTGCTTCCAGGTTGACTTGGGCATTGAGTACATCAAAGTAGGCTTGGGAAACCCGCAGGATTAAATCCTGGCGGGCCTGGGCAAACTGGGCCTCCGCCTGGGCAGCAGCCAGCTTGCCTTGATCGTAGGCCACCCAGTTCTGCCAGCGGAAAACCGGCTGGCTGAGGGTCAGGGAGTAGGCATTGCTGTTGTAACGCCGAGTGGTGTTGGTACCGCTGGAGCTAATGTCGTTATCGTTCCAGATGGTGTTGCCGGACAGACTGAGGCTGGGGAGCAATCCCGAACGGCCCTGGGGGCCTTTTTCCTGACCGGCATCCAGATTAGCCCGGGCTGCCGAGAACTGGGCATCGTAGTCCTGGGCCTGGAGATACGCCTGTAGCAGGTCGGTGGCCAGGGCCGGAGTGGCCGCCAGCATCAGAATCCAGGCGATCTTTTTCATGGGGCGTCCTCAGTAACGCTTCATGCCCGGAGCAACACTCTGGGCCCAGGCATCCACACCGCCGCTCAGGTTGTACACGGCGGAGAATCCCCGGGATTCCAGGAACATGGCTACTTGCATGCTGCGGCCCCCGTGGTGGCAGATACAGATCATGGGTTGATCTGCATCCAGCTCCTGCAGGCGGGGTGGGACACTGGCCATGGGCATCAGCTGACTGCCTTCGATATGGCAGTAGTCATATTCCCAGGGCTCACGCACATCCAGCAACTGTGGCGAAGGGCGGCTGGCATCTGCCAGCCAGGCTGCCAGTTCGGATGGCCTGATGTTCTGCATCAGAAGCTGAAGGCAGGCTCAGCCTGAAAGTTCTGCAGCATGGGCACCACGGTTTCAAACATGCTGACAGTATTGAATACGCCTTCGCCGGTGCAGGTGATCAATTGGGCCTGCATGGCGGGGGCTTGACCCACGATGACGGCCAGGCGGCCGCCAATACGCAGTTGCTTGAGCAGGGTGGCAGGGATAGTGGGAATGCCACCGGAAACAATGATGGCATCGTAGGGGCCGCGAGCGGGTAGGCCTTGGGAGCCATCAGCGGTTTCCACGCTGACATTGGAGATGCCGGCTTGGGCCAGGTTGGTGCGCGCTTGTTCAGCCAGTTCCGGGTTGATTTCCACGCTAACCACATGCTCGGCCTTGGCGGCCAGCAGGGCGGCCATATAGCCACTGCCCGTACCAATCTCCAGTACCTTGTCGCTGGGCTTCAGGTTCAGTTCCTGCAGCAGACGTGCTTCAACGCGGGGGGCGAGCATCACTTGTCCATGGGCCAGGGGAAGCTCCAGGTCGGCGAAGGCCAGGGCTTCACGGCCGCTAGGGACGAAGGTTTCACGCTTGAGCGACATCATCAGATCCAGCACGGACTGATCCAGGACATCCCAGGGGCGGATCTGTTGCTCGACCATGTTGAAGCGGGCTTGTTCGAAATTCATAGAACTCTCCATGGCTTTATATTAGCACTAGCTAATACTCTATGTTCCGTTAAAGCGAAATTATAACTCACGGACTAGCGCCGCCCTGTCTGTGATGCTGAATGAAAAAGGCCCGGTACCGGGCCTGTGTATGGCAGAGGTGGTGACTTAACCCTTCAGGCAGCTACTCATGAAGGTTTTGCGCTCATCACCCTTCAGAGCCTTTTCGCCAGCTTCCTGGTTACAGGCTTTCATCTTTTCCTGTTGCGTAGCTGCGGGTGCTGCGCTGGGCTTTCCGGAAAGGCATTCTTTCATGAAGGATTTACGCTCATCGCCTTTGAGCTCTTTGCTCTTGGCCTCCTGATTGCAGTTCTTCATTTTCTCCTGCTGGGCCTTTTGGGCCGGACTGGGTTCCTTGGTGGTGCCGTCTGCTGCGTGGGCTGCCGAGATGCTCAAGGCGAGGGCGATGGCACAAAGTACTCGGGTCATGGGCTGCTCCTTCAGTGGGTGAACGGAAATTCCATTGTCCTAAAGATCTTCGTCCAGTACCAGTGCTTTTTGCTGCCGGGAGATGAACTCCTGCATGCTGTCGATGCCCCGTAGTTGCAAGATGGTGTTGCGCACAGCCGCCTCAAGAAGGACGGCCAGGTTGCGGCCAGCAGCCACGGGAATGACGACCTTGCGAATGGGGACGCCCAGGATTTCCTGGGTCTGGGCATCCAGGGGGAGGCGTGGCGCATCGGTTCCGGAAACAGGTTTCTGGAGATACACAATAAGTTTTAGCTTCATCTTGCGGCGAGACGCTGTCTCGCCAAAGATGGTGCGGATATTGAGCAGTCCCAGGCCCCGGACTTCCAGATAGTCCTGAAGCATGCCGGGACAGCGGCCCTCAATGGTGGTGGGCGCAATGCGCGCCAGTTCCACCACGTCATCGGCGACGAGGCCGTGACCACGAGAGATGAGTTCCAGGGCCAATTCGGATTTGCCCACGCCGGAATCACCCGTAATGAGTACGCCCATGCCCAGTACATCCATGAATACCCCGTGGGCCGAGGTAGTGTCGGCCAGTCGGCGGCTCAGGTAGATGCGCAACAGGTCAATGACCGCAGAGCAGGGCTTGGCGGAAGTGAGTAAGGGGGTTTGGGTGTCCTGGCAGATTTGCTGCAGGGTGTCCGGCACTGGAAGATTGTCCGCTACGATCAGAGCCGGGGGCTGCGCAGCAACCAAGGCGCCTACTTGGTGGGCGAACTGGGAGGAGGAAATCCTGTTGAGCCAGGTGACTTCAGCCGGACCGATCACCTGAAGGCGTTCCGGGTGAATCAGGTTCATGTGGCCAACTACGTCGGCTCCGTAGTTTCCGGATTCCTTAAGGACGATCCGGCGATTGGTGCCCAAGGCGACTTCCCAGGACAATTCCAATTTGTCCCTATGATCCTCGAACAGCTGGACGAGGCCGATTTCCTGCATGGGAGAATTAAGCGTTGCGATCGAACAGGGCGCGCACGGCGGATGGCGTGGGGGCCGCAGCGAGATTGTCGCGGAATTGCCGATCTGCAAAACAGGTGGCAAGTTCGGAAAGGATTTGCAGGTGTTCTTCCGTGGCTTGTTCAGGCACCAGCAGGACGAACAGCTGACTGACGGGGCGACCATCCGGGGCATCGAAACCAATGGGCTCCTGCAGACGAATGAAGGCGCCGGTGGCCTGCTTCAGTCCCTTGATGCGGCCGTGGGGAATGGCAATGCCCTGGCCCAAGCCAGTAGAGCCGAGTTTCTCCCGGGCAAAGAGGCTTTCGAAGACCAGAGACTGGGAAATGCCACAGGTGTTCTCGAACAATTGGCCTGCCTGTTCGAAAACACGCTTCTTGCTACCGGCATCCAGGTTCAGGAGAACATGGGTTTCAGGCAGGAGGGAAGGGATCAGATTCATAATCGTGAGGGAATGGTGACTGGGCCACAACCGATACCGGCTGCGACCCGGGCATCAATCAGTCCTCGAGGTGGTTGGCGACCTTGTCACCCCGGTGATGATCTTGGAGCTTTTGCTTGTGCTTTTGCACTTGGCGGTCCAGCTTGTCGAACATGGCATCGATGGCGGCGTACAGATCGTCTTCGGCGCTTTCAACGAAGATGTCCTTGCCGGGCACGTGCACGGTGACTTCAGCCTTCTGCTTCAGCTTTTCCACGGACAGAATGACGTTGACGCCCGTGACCCGGTCAAAATGGCTGATGACGGGTTCCAGCTTGGATTCAACATATTCCCGAAGGGCGGGGGTCACTTCAATGTGATGACCGCTGATTTGCAGATTCATTTTATTCTCCTCTTTTCTTACAGGGTCTTACGTAAATTAACCGGCGGGATGTTGAGCGCTTCACGATATTTTGCGACGGTGCGCCGGGCAACAACGATTCCCTGCTGGCCTAGTATTTCGGATATTTGACTATCCGACAAGGGCTTCTTGCCATCTTCAGCGCTGATCAACTGCTTGATCAAGGCCCGGATGGCCGTGGCAGAACAGGCACCGCCGGTATCGGTGGATACATGGCTGCCAAAGAAGTATTTGAGTTCAAAGATGCCCCGGGGCGTTGCCATGTACTTCTGGCTGGTCACCCGGGAAACCGTGGATTCATGCAAGCCGATGATGTCGGCGATTTCTCTCAGCACCAGGGGGCGCATGGCCACTTCCCCGTGTTCGAAGAATTGCCGTTGGCGCTCCACAATGGCCTGGGAAACCCGGGCGATTGTGTCGAAACGCTGCTGAACGTTCTTGATCAACCAGCGGGCTTCCTGCAACTGGGAGGACATGCCGCCCTCGCCCCGACGCTGCTTGGAAAGGATTTCCGCATACAGGCGGTTGATCTTCAGCTTGGGGTAGGCATCCGGGTTGATGTGGGCATTCCAGCGACCGCGAACCTTCTTCACGATCACATCGGGAACGATGTAGCGCGTGTCGATGGGGGCAAAACGGCTACCGGGCCGGGGGTCCAGAGAGACGATCAGGGCGTGGGCCGCCTTCAGTGCTTCATCGTCGCAACTGGTGTGCTTCTTGATTTTGTTGAAATCCCGGGCTGCTAGCAGGTCCAGGCATTCCGTCACAACCTTGAGGGCAAGATCGCGGGTTTCGTCAGAAGCCATGGCTTTGAGCTGTAGGGCCAGGCATTCCTGAGGAGAGCGGGCACCAATCCCTGTCGGGTCAAGGCTTTGCAGTTGCCGAAGGGCAATTTCCAGATCATCCAGCTCGATTTCGTACTCGGGCGGAATGGTTTCCAGCAGCTCTTCCAGGGAGGAGGAGAGGTAGCCGTCGTCATCCAGGCCTTCGATGAGAAAGCTGATCAGGGCCCGGTCCCGGTCGGAAAACTGGGTCAGGCCCAGTTGCCAGGAAAGATGATCGCGTAGTGAAGTCGTTGCGGCCTGGAGGTCCTGGGCTTCAGCTTCGTCATCATCACGATCCCGGCTGGGGGAGCCGTAGCTGCCACTGTCCTGGGCCCACCGATCATCTTCCACGTCACTGTGGTTTAGTTCGGTGCGTTCCTCGGTCGGAGTGGTTTCTGCATTATTTTCATTGCTTTCTTCCCGGGAACTTGTGCTGCTGGAGGTGCTCGTGTAGGTGTTTTCCCCACTGGGCTCATCCTCGCGTTCCAGAAGCGGATTTTCCAATAGATAACGCTCGATCTCCTGGTTCATTTCCAGGGTCGAAAGTTGCAAAAGCTTGATGGCCTGCTGCAACTGGGGCGTGAGCGCCAGTTGCTGAGAAAGCTTGAGCTGGAGGGATGGCTTCATGGAGAAAGGGGCAGCTTGCCTATGTAGAAACGAGCCTCAAAGGCGGAAATGCTCACCCAGATAAACTTTTCTTACGTCTTCATTATAGACGATCTCGTTCGGGGGGCCAGAGGCAAGTACATGTCCCTGGTTGATGATCCAGGCGTGGTCACAGATGCCAAGGGTTTCCCGCACGTTATGGTCAGTAATCAGGACGCCAATACCCCGCTCCTTGAGGAAGCGGATGATTTTCTGGATGTCCAGGACCGCGATGGGGTCAACACCGGCAAAAGGTTCGTCCAGCAGAATGAAGCGGGGGTTGGTGGCCAGGGCCCGGGCAATTTCCACCCGGCGGCGTTCGCCACCGGAGAGGGCGGCAGCGCGGGTGTGACGAATGTGGCTGATGTGGAGTTCTTCGAGCAAGCTTTCCAGGCGTGCTTCCACTTCTTGGGGAGAAAGCTGCTGCAGTTCCAGAACGGCCTGAATGTTCTCGGCCACATTCAGCTTGCGAAATACGGAGGCTTCCTGGGGTAGATAGGACAACCCCTGTCGTGCGCGCTGATGGATGGGCAGGTGGGTCAGGCGGGTGTCGTCGATGAAGATGTCACCGCCGTCAGCGGCGACCAGCCCTACGATCATGTAGAAACAGGTGGTCTTGCCGGCACCGTTGGGGCCCAGGAGGCCGACCACTTCACCGCTCTCCACCTGAAAGGAAACGTCCTCGACCACGGTCCGGGACTTGTAGCGTTTTTTCAGGTTGTGGGCCGTGAGGAGGGCTCGTTGTTCACTCATCGTAACTGTCTTCACTCAAACCTTGCAGGACAGTCCGGATGGTACCGGCTGAAAACCCGCGATACTGCAAAAAGCGTTGTTGCCGGGCCCGTTCGTTGGGGGTGTCCGGCAGAGTGCCAAATTTCTTCTGCCAGACCGTCTGACAGCGCTGTAATTCATCTTCGGTGGATGCCAGGGCCTCTGTGATGGCCTCATCTTCCAGTCCGGCCTGGCGTAATTCCTGAGCCAGACGTTGGTTGCCGTAGCGGCGGCCCCGGATATTGACACGGTTTTCCGCATAACGGGCATCTGATTGCTGACGTCGCCCGGCCAGTTCATCCAGTAGTGTTTCCAGGGCTTCTGGCGATTCCGCCAGGGGTTCCAGCTTGCGCTGCAACTCCTGGCGACTGTGCTCCCTGCGGGCCAACAGGCTCAAGGCCTTGGCCCGGAGGTTATTAGGCATCAGCAGAGGCCGGGGTCGGCGCGGGAGCGCTCTTGCCGGGATTCACCGCTTCGCGGATTCGTCCTTCAATTTCCTTGGCCAGATCGGCGTTGTTGCGCAGGAATTCCCGCACATTGTCCTTGCCCTGGCCGATCTTGTCGCCCTTGTAGGCGTACCAGGCGCCGGACTTGTCGATGATCTTGTGGTTGACGCCCAGTTCGATGATCTCGCCCTCCCGGGAGATGCCTTCCCCGTAAAGGATGTCGAAGATGGTTTCACGGAACGGAGGCGCAACCTTGTTCTTGACCACTTTCACCCGGGTTTCGTTGCCGATGACCTCGTCGCCCTTCTTGATGGCGCCGATGCGGCGGATATCCAGACGCACGGAAGCGTAGAACTTGAGGGCATTGCCGCCGGTGGTGGTTTCCGGGTTGCCGAACATGACGCCGATCTTCATCCGGATCTGGTTGATGAAGATCACCAGGGTGTTGGTTTTCTTGATGTTGGCGGTGAGCTTGCGCAGGGCCTGGCTCATGAGGCGGGCGTGCAGGCCCATCATGGAGTCACCCATTTCACCTTCGATTTCCGCTTTGGGGGTCAGGGCTGCCACGGAGTCGATGACGATCACGTCCACGGAGCCGGAGCGCACCAGCATGTCGGCGATTTCCAGGGCCTGTTCGCCCGTATCGGGCTGGGAGATCAGCAGCTCCCCCACATTGACGCCCAGCTTCTGGGCATAGGTGGGGTCCAGGGCATGTTCTGCGTCGATGAAGGCAGCAGTGCCACCCAGCTTCTGCATTTCGGACACCACTTGCAAACAAAGGGTGGTCTTGCCTGAGGATTCAGGACCGTAAATTTCCACCACCCGACCCCGAGGCAGACCGCCTACACCCAGGGCCAGATCCAGGCCCAGGGAGCCGGTGGAAACCACCTGCAGGGCGTCATCAATGTCGGCTTCGCCCATCTTCATGATGGAGCCTTTGCCAAACTGCTTTTCGATCTGGGCCAGTGCGGCCGCCAGGGCCTTTGCTTTGTTCTCGTCCATGGAGATTACCTTGAATGTCTAGTGGGGATTATGGCACAAGCCCCAGGGATGGAATAAATATTGCTGCCAGCAATATACTGTAAAGTTATACAGTATATGCAAGCGGAGCCGGATGCAAGAGGCCCATCCTGCATTCGGGGTGAGAGAGCTCTCGTGCTAGCTTAAAGGCCGTGCTGGCGGAACCAGGCCAGCATGCGTTTCCAGCCGTCGTCGGCCGCATCCTTGCGGTAGCTGGGGCGGTAATCCGCATGGAAGGCGTGAGGGGCCTGGTCATAAAGAACCAGACTGGAGGCCTTGGCCACTGCCGGGCTGGCTTCCTTGAGCGCGGCCTCCATACGTTCGAAGGACTCCACGGGGATGCCTGTATCCAGTCCCCCATACAGTCCCAGAACCGGGGCCTTCAGTTCATTGACAACTGCAGAGGGTAGCGGGGCATTTCTGGGGTGGTAGGGCCTTCCAGCTTGCCGTACCAGGCCACGGCAGCCTTGAGGTTTGGCTGATGGGCCGCATAGAGCCAGGTGATTCGGCCGCCGTAACAGAATCCGGTAATCCCCAGGCGGCTGGAGTCGCCACCTTGGGCTTTGGCCCAGCTGACGCAGGCATCCAGGTCCGACATGACCTGGGCGTCCGGGGTCTTGGCAGTGATTTTTTCCAGAATCTCAGGAATGCTGGCGATTTGGCGTGGGTCGCCCTGGCGGGCGAAGACTTCCGGTGCGATGGCCAGATAACCCAGCTTGGCCAGGCGCCGGCATACGTCGGCAATATATTCGTGTACCCCGAAAATTTCCGAGACCACCAGGATGACCGGAGGGCTACTCTGGCCGGCGGGGCGAGCGTGATAGATTTCCACGGGGCCCAGGGGAGACGGGATGCTGGTACGACCCGCGGTCAGGCCGGTTGTGTCCGTCTGTACGGCGGTCT
>QKDJ01000337.1 GCA_003252145.1 Azovibrio restrictus | reverse complement strand
GCTTCTCCGCATTCTTCATGCCGAGATCTATGGCTTTGCCGCGTATCACTCTCGCAGCCTTTGGGTTCAATGTCATGAGCCGTTGATAGCTGTTGGAAGCTCCCATATCGTTACCTTCCATCAGGTTCGCAATGATTGCGATGGCGAGTACCTGCTGAATATCGCCTGCGCGCGCCTGGATGAAATTGGTCTGTTCCAGGGCCTTGGCACCCAATCTTGCATCCAGATAGGCCCGTGCCAGAAAAAGATGCGCATCCATGGCAGAGGGCGAGAGTTCCACTGCCTTTTCAAGTGATTTTATTGCCTGTCCGGCAGAGCCTTTGCGAAGTTGTGCCTCTCCCAGGTTGATCCAACCATTGGCCGCCTCCGGATCCAGACTCACGGACGTCTTCAATGCCTTGATGGCCTCGTCATAGCGTCTCAGCTTGGTGAGGGCGTAACCCTTGGAACTCCAATTGTGTGGACTGGAAGGATCCACCGCCAAGGCCCGATCGATATAAATCATCGACTGAACATAATCGCCCTTTCGGCCATGGAACCCCGCCAGGTTTTGAAGGACACGAACATTTTTCGCGTCCATTTCCTCCGCCCGGAGCAATGCCTTCAAAGCCAATGTTTTATTTCCCGACTTCTCCAGGCTTTCGCCCAGGGAAGTCCAGTCGTCCGCCTGTGCCACCCCCAGGTCCGCAAGTTTCTGAAGGGGGGCGATTGCACCTTTATAGTCTCGTGCCGACATGGCGATGAGCCCCAGCAACCGATAGGACAGGGCAGATTTGGGATTAACTGTGATGGCTTTTTCGGCATCGGCCCTGGCAAGCGACGGGTTGCCCTGTGAGAAATGGGCGCTCCCCCTATTGGTCAGGACCTCCGCAGTCCATTCAGGTGACACTGAATTGAGTTCCAAAGCTCGGTCATAACAACGGATCGCTTCGTCGTGACGATTGGTAAGAGCCAAGACAGCTCCAAGTGCGCCCCAGGCTTCTGCCATGGTGGGAGCACTTGCCGTGGCTTTGCGATAAGCGTCCTCCGCCGCTTGGTAACGCTTTCTGTTGAACTCTCCATGGCCCATCGTCAGCCAAGTCTTGGCCTCGCTGGCATTTGTGGTCTTGCCTCCCCCCATCAACTGATGGGCGGCATCCACCTTCCCTTGCTGGACCAGTGATTTGGCAAGGGCTTCCTTGGCCTGGTCATCGTCAGGTGCCAAGCGCAAGGCCGTGCGATAGGCCTTGGTTGCTTCCGCTTCATGACCTAGCCGCTCCTCCTGGATGGCAAGATTTCGCCAGTAATCCGCCTTGCCTGGGGCATATTGAATCGCCCGTCGAAAATCTGCAGCGGCTTCTGCGTATCTCCCCTCAGCCTCCAGCCAACTACCTCGCATCGAGAACCTGAAGGGTGAGGAAGGCAACAGTTTTTCAGAACGCTCCAATGCTTGCCACGCTTCCTCTTTACGGCCAAGTTCGTGAAGGACGGCAGCCAGAACCCGCCACGAAAACTCGCTGTTCGCGTCCAGTTCAAGGGCTTTTCGCAGCACTACTTCAGCTTCGGCGGAACGGGATTGACCCGTCAAAGCCACAGCCAGATAGGTTGCTGCTACTGACGATGTGGGTTGTATCGCCCACCAATCCCTGGCGTGTTTCTCCAAGGCGTCCCATATTTCATTCTTTGCCAAGTCTATGGCTTCGCTCCACCACTGGGGCTCCGGCCTGGGAATTTCGATGGCTGGTGGACGTGGAATGTTTCGCTCTTTGAGCTCCGATATCCATGATGCAGGCTGGACCAGATTCACGTTCTGGCCTGTGACGAGAGTACTTGTCGTGATCCCAAGTAGGCGCCCTTCTGTATCGAATAGACCACCTCCACTGGAACCGGGCGACTGGGGTGCTGTCGAGACAAAGACCTGCTCCCCATCCACTTGGGCGATCTGTGCCACCAACCCCGTGCTGATCGAAAGGCCAAACCCCAGGGGATTGCCAATGGCATAGGCCGTTTCGCCCACCTGCACGTCCATAGTCTTGCGCAGGGTGACCGGCTTGCCTTTCAAGCCATCTACCCGCAGCAGGCAAAGGTCCCGGCTTCGATCCTGCTCGGTCCAGGTGGCAACGAAGGTCTGGCTTCCAGCTACGACTTTGAATTTACTGGCCTCGCGCACCACATGGCAGTTGGTCACGACGCGTCCGGTAGAAATCAGGACTCCGCTGCCCTGCACATCCTCAAGGCCTTGTTCATCAAATGCCAGAACAGTCACCACCGAGGGTGACACCCTTTGAAAGATCCGATCTGCAGCCTCCTCCGCATGGCTCAACCCATAAGCTTGGAAAAGAACCACCAGCCCAATCCAGTTTATCCACGGATGTCTCATGGCTTCCCCTCTTCATAGGGCAACAGGTTCTGGCGATAAGCCTCCTCCGCCATCGTCACATCAAAACCACGCAGGCGCTCATAAGCCTTGCGGACATCCTCCAATCGCCCTGCAATGTGGTATTCACCCATCAGTGCAGCCCAAACCTTGCCTTGACGCGGGTCCAACTCCAACGAACGCTCCAATGCCCGGATGCTGTCCGGCGTGCGCAGGAGCTGGGCATAGACAAAACCAAGCTGGCGCCAGGGCAAGGCATTCTTTGGATACTTTTCGACAAGTTGCAGATTGATGGCCAGCGCTTCCTCCAAACGGCCTCCATCCTTCAGAGTCACGGCGAGCTCGTAGCGCCAATCGTCTTTCCCCGGGTTGCGCCGGACGGCCTCACGTAAGGCTGCGATCGCCTCGGGGAAACGTTGAAGATCCCTCAGGGTGTAACCAAGAGATGCATAGACCTGATCCGGGCTGCTGGGATCACCGGCCAGACTCCGCTCGAAATAGCTGATGGCCTCAATGGGCCGCTGCAAGGCAAGCAGGGCCACGCCCTTCAGGTAAATTGTGTCTGGGTTTTCCGCCTGGTCGTTATCTAAGCTGGACAGGAATATCCATGCCTTATCTGGCTGTTTACTTTTGAGGAAGGCCGTCACCGTCCCATTGCGGACACTCGCGTCTGCTGGATAGAAGCTGGCAAGCCGCCGCCAGGATTTCAGCGCAGATGCCAGGTCG
>QKDJ01000304.1 GCA_003252145.1 Azovibrio restrictus | reverse complement strand
TGAAGCCTATCGGGTGATTTCGGCCATGCTAGCCGGAAGGCTTCAGGTATTGCTGGAGGAAGGGGGGGCTCTATCGGCACCCGACAGGGCGCGGGCCTCATGCAGCATGTGCAGGGTGATCTTTCTGACCTCCGCTTTGCTGGCTTCGATATGTCCCTGTAAAGCGATACAGACCTGGGCGGTTTTGCGTTTGTTCAGCAAGTCGAGGATCTGCTGGTGCTCGTCATAAGTGGTATCAATGCGCTGGGAACGGGTGAAGTCCAGACGCCGGATGATGCGGATTTTCTCGGTGATTTCCCGGTGTACCCGTGTCATTTCCCCGTTGCCGGCAGCGGCCACCAGGGTTTCATGAAAAGCCTCGTCCAGGGCGTGTACCTGTGGCCCATCCCACAGTCGCTCACTTGTGCTGATACACCAGACATCCCGCAAGGCCTGTAAGTCTCCAGGATTGCCCTGCTTGCACAGGCGTGTTGCAGCGGCCTGTTCAAGCACGATGCGCAGGTCGTAAAGCTCGCCGAAATGCTGGAAGTCGAAGGGCCGCACGCTCCAGCCGCTGCGGAAGGCTACCTGCAGATAGCCTTCCCGTTCCAGCCGGTATAGGGCATCCCGTACGGGCGTTCGGGAAACATTGCAGCGGGCAGCCACTTCCTGCTCGGTGAAGCGGTCGCCGGGGATGAGTTCGAAGTTGAAAATGCGCTGCTTGACGCTTAGATAGACTTGCTCAGCCAGTGCATTGGTCTGCCGTTTCACCTTGTCATCCGTTGTGCTGGTTTCGTTCGGGGTGATCCCTAGAGAAGGCTGGATGATAGCTTGGCACTCTCCGGGAGTGCCAGCTGCCCATCCGCCTTTCCTGAGGTTTTCTTGCGCTTTTTCCCATTTTTTCAGAAGAAATGTTTCAGCAATAGTCGGGCTCCAACTCCTAGCAGAACCAGTGAGAACAGCCGTTGCAGCAGCCGGGTAGGGGCGATATGGGTGAAGTAGGCCCCCAGGCGAGCAAACGGAATACTCGTGCAAACCATGCCCAGCAAGGCGGGCCAGAGCACGTAGCCGGTGGCTCCTGCCGGTAGTCCAGGGGTTTCCCAGCCCAGAACAATGAAGGTACTCATGCCCACCAGGGCACTGGGAATACCACTGGTCGCCGAGGTGCCTATGGCCTGCTTGAGGGATTCGCCGCAGCTGGTCAGCCAGGGAACACACAGGGTGCCGCCGCCGATACCAAAAAGGGCGGATATGCTGCCGATCACCCCTCCCGCCAGTACGGATTGCGCCGGGGAGGGCGAAATCCGCCGTCGCACCCGGGGCCAGCCAGACAGATTATGCAGTGCCAGCAGAATCAGGAAGCTGCCGAAAACTGCCCGCAGGACGCTGCCACTCAGGCTGTTGGCAATGAAGACCCCGAGTACGGCACCGGACAGCAGACCGGGCAATAGCTGCAGCACCCGGTGGAAAAGCACGTTGCCATTTCGGTAATGGGAAAAGGCTGAAGAACAACCCGTGATCACGATGGTGGCAAGGGATGTGCCTACTGCCAGGCGCATGGCCACATCCAGAGGGAGCTCCTGCAGACCGAAGACCACCAGCAACGCGGGAATCACGACAATGCCGCCGCCGATACCGAAGGCCCCCGCCAGCAGGCCGGCCAGGGCTCCGATACCGGCGTAACTGAGCCAGAGGAGAGGAAGGGTGAGGGACATGAGCGATTACTTAGGTGTACGCAGATGCCAGTCGGTGAGGAGCTGGTACAGGTAGCCCGCATCGATCAAGCGCTGTTCCTGATGAAGCGGCGCAACCAGTTGCAGACTGGTGGGCAGGCCCTGGTCTCCGAATCCGTTGGGCAAGGCCAGGGTGGGAATGCCCAGGCTGGTGAAGGGGCGGTTGTAGGCCGGTGTTCCGGTGGCTTCCAGCCCCAGAGGGGCCGTAGTGGGGGTGGAGGGCGTAGCCAGCAGGTCTACGGTCGCGAAGGCTTCAGCAAAACGCAGGCGATAGCTACGCCGGGTCTCCTGGGCATCAATGTAGCGGTCGGCGGTTATTTGCAGGCCCTCTGCAATGTAATCACGTAGATAGGGGGTGTAGGCGTCGGCTCGTTCGGGGAAATAACGACGGTGATAGTGGGCGACTTCGGTCTGCATCACCATGGCATGGGCGTCCAGGTGGGCTTCGAAACCCTTAGGAGTGGGGATTTCCAGCAGACGGCACCCGGCCTCGGACAGGGTTTTCAGGGCGGCTTCGTAGTTCCGTAGGACATCGGCGTCGGCATCACGGAAGTAGCTGGTGTCGAGTATGCCTATGGCCGGAGGAGGTGCAGCCTTCAGGGTGAGGGGCAGGACGGCGGTGGAAAGGGAGCAGGGGTCCAGGGGGTCGTGACCTGCCACGGCGTTGTAGAACAGGGTCGTGTCCTCCACATCCCGGGTGAAGGCACTGATGTGGTCCAGGGAGATGCTGGCCGGAATGACACCGGCCTTGCTGATGCGCCCATAGCTGGGCTTGAGGACGGTCAGGCCGTTATAGGCGGCAGGTCGGGTCAGGGAACCTGCGGTCTGAGTGCCCAGGGCAAACAGGGCCATGCCGCTGGCTACGGCAGCGGCGGAGCCACTGCTGGAACCTCCGGGGGTATGGGCCGAGTTCCAGGCATTTGTGGTCGCCGGGGGCCCGCCCCAGTTGGCAAACTCAGTAGTGGTTGTCTTGCCCAGCAGGATGGTGCGTTCGGTGCGCAGGCGTGTGACGACCGTGGCATCGTCCTGGGGAATGAATCCAGCGAGGACCTTGGAGCCAGCCTCCGTACGCCAGCCGGCGGTATGGAATATGTCCTTGGCCCCATAGGGAATGCCGAACAGCGAGGGGAGGGTGTCCGCGCGCGTCAGCATCTGATCCAGAGTCTTGGCGCTGGCCAGGGCTTCTTCGGCGTGGAGTTCGGTCCAGGCCTTGACGACGGGTTCCTTGCGCTCAATCAGGGCAAGGAGATCGGTGAGAATTTCCGAGGGACTGGTTTTTTTCTGGGCATACAGGTCGCGCAGGGCGTGCATGGTTTGGGGCAGCATGGAGGCTCCAGACAAGGAATGAGAGATAAGGGAAGCGGCCCATCGGCTTAAGGCCGATGGGCGGGGGGCTTACTGGCCCATGGCAGCCTTGGCAAAGCTGGAGTTAACCAGGTCTTCGTAGTGCATTTCGCCCTTGATGTTGCCGACGAACTGCTGCATGCCAATGGCATTATCAAAGGCCTTCTTGGTGATCAGCACGGAAGGCGGGTAGACGTTGCGATCGATCATGCGCTGAACGGCGGCATTCACGGTGGCGGCATCCAGACTGTCAAACTCCTTGCGGGCGACGGCCTTGGCGATCTCGGGCTTGCTGTGAATGAGGATCAGGGAGTCATTGATGGCGGCCACGAAGCGCTTGACCAGATCCGGATTGCCATCAACCAGCTTTTGCGAGGTGTTGATGGTGGAGAAGGCGTATTCCGGATAGTCGGCGGTAAAGTCGTGGACGATCTTCAGTCCCTGGGCCAACCCCTGTTCAACCAGCGGCTGGTAAGCCACGGCGATGTCGGCGTTGCCGGACAGGACCGGGCCAAGCTCCAGCATGTTCTGGACTTCGGTGATCCGGACATCGGTGCCGATCTTCAGCTTGTTGTCCTGAAGCAGGCGTTTGATCAGGGTATTGGAGGTTCCGGGGGCCAGCCCGACAGCAATCCGCTTGCCCTTCAGGTCAGCAGGGCCGGAGAACTGTAGATCCTTGCGGGCAAGGACCCATACAGGGGCGCTGTTGGCGACCGCGCTGATGGCGGTGGCCTGGCCACCTCGCTCCCGGGCAAAGCCCACATGCTCGGGACCATGTACGGAGAACTGGGCTTCTCCGGAGAGTACCGAGGCCAGGGCAACCGGGCCGGACCCGGCCGAACGGACAACGGGTACTTCGATGCCGTGTTTGGCGAACAGGCCTTCGTGGCGAGCCACATAAACCGGCAGATACAGCAGGGAGTGGAAAGCTTCGGCGACCATGACGCTATCTTTGGCCTGTGCCTGCTGGACTCCGGAGAGTAGCGGTAGGGATAGCAGGGCAGCGCCCAGCAGTTTCTTGATGGCTTTTTTCATGAGTAGCTCCTTGGGGTAAAAACTTATTGTCTGGACCAAGAGAAGAGGTGCTTCTCGACTTGGGACACGACCAGGTAGAGGGCGACGGCGACGACCATCAGGGCCAGGACACCGACCCAGACCGCATTGAGATTGAAGAGGTTGCCGTTGACGAAGATCAGGTGCCCCAGCCCCGTGTCTGACGAAATGAATTCGCCGCCGATCTCGGCGATCAGGGCAAAGCCGATGTTCAGACGGAAGGCGGAGATGATCCAGGGCATGGTGGCGGGGACCACCAGCTTGGTGAAGATCTGCTGTTGCTTGGCGCCCAGGGAACGCATCAGGTTCACCAGGCTCTGATCGATTTGGTGGGAGCCTTGGTAGGCTGTCAGCGTGGCCACCACGAAGGTGGCGATGAAGGCCAGGGCCACCTTGGAAAACATTCCGGACCCGAACCAGATGATGATCATGGGAGCCAGGGAAATTTTCGGCAGGCCGTTGAGGGCGATCAGGAACGGGTCCAGGATGCGGGCCAGTCGCTTGCAGTACCAAAGCAGAAGACCGCTCAGGGAGCCCAGGATGCTGCCTCCCAGAAAGCCGATCACGGTGGCTTTTACAGTGGCCATGGTGTCAGTTAGCAACTGACCGGAAAGCATCATGCGCCAGGCTTCGGCGCCAATACCTGCCGGTGAGCCCATCAGGAAGGGATCGATGAATTTATGGTCCACGCCGGTCTGCCACAGGAGCAGGATCAGGCCGATGATCACGCAGCGCCAGGCGTTGTCCTGCAGGATGATCTGACGGGCCCTGCGCTGGCGTGGTGTGCGGGTCTTCTTTACGGCGGGAGAACTGGGGGCTGTGAGTACGGTGCTCATGAGCGGTGTGCTCCAAGTTGGATGTCAAGATCGGCCCAGATTTCGTCAAACAGGGTTTGGTAGCGGGCATCGCTGCGGGCCTTGATGCAGGAGCCGTACTGGCGCGCCAAGCCAACGTCGTAAAGGTTCTTGACCATGGTGGGACGCTGGGTCATGACCGCGATGCGGTCTGACATGGCAATGGCCTCGCCGATGTCGTGGGTGATCAGCACCACGGTCTTGCCGAACTCCCGCAGGATCGAGACGATCTCGTCCTCCAGGACAAGGCGAGTCTGGTAATCAAGGGCAGAGAAGGGTTCATCCAGCAGGATGATGTCGGGGTCGGTGATCAGGGTGCGGATCAGGGCAGCGCGCTGGCGCATGCCGCCGGACAGGGCGCTGGGATAGGCCTTGGCAAAGTCGCCCAGGCCGTAGCGGGAGAGATAGTCATAGGCTTTGTCGTGGCATTCGGCTTTGCTGGCGCCAGACAGCTCCAGTCCCAGGGACACGTTGTCGAGAATCGTGCGCCAGGGAAAGAGCAGGTCGCGCTGCAGCATGTAGCCGATCTGTGAGCCGCGACGCTCCTTTGGGCGCCATTTGCGCAGGATGATTTCCCCGTCGCTGGGTTCGATCAGACTGGAAATGATGTTGAACATCGTCGTCTTGCCGCAGCCACTGGGGCCGACGATGCTGATGAATTCCTTTTCCCTCACATCGAGGGTGATGTCCCGGATAACCTCGACCAAATTGCCATCCTCATCCTCGAAGGTCTTCCTGAGGTGTTTGAGGGAAATGGCGACTTCCTGTTTGTATGGCTCGGTGTCGCTGATGGCGGCTGTTCTTACTGCTGCATTCATTAGAAGCTCCCGCTTGTTGGGTAGCCCTATTCAGCAGCATGCATGCCAAGCCTGGCGCTGGTCTTTCTCTTTGCCGAAGTGGTGGCGAAACTTCAGTTTAGGGAATGCGATGTGAGAAAAACATTGGTGTGAACATTGTTTTCTGGAAGCGGGCCAGATTAGATTTTCAGAAAAACAATCCCCCCGACAAAAAGATAAAAATACGCATGACCGTTGGTTAATTAAACCTTGTTTATCAAGTGGTTACTTGCACTTGTTTGGGTCGCGCGCCCTAATCTTGTGCATCTTGTGTACAAGTTTGTCGTCAAGTTTTGCAGTTAAAAACTCTCGATCTGGTCGCGCTGGGGGCTTGGGGAGGCGCTGCGGGCGAAGGCCGGGATGGTAAGGGGTGAGCTTGCAGAAGCCCAATGCAAAACAGCGAGGTAAACGAATAGGCTGAAGGCGCCTATTGAGGAGAGATTGGTGCTGCGTTTCCCCGCACCGAGGGCGTCTGGATATGGAATTTAACTACTTTTGGGCTTATTTAGCCGCTAATGAGCAGGCGTTCCAGCAGTCCTCTAAGGGCATGGGCGACGGAGGCCTCGCGTACGGCCTGTCGGTCTCCCGGAAACTGCAAGCTTTCCGCCTGGCAGCCCCCATCGAGCCTGGCCCAGGCAAAACAGACCAGCCCCACGGGTTTTTCCCTTGAGCCGCCAGTGGGCCCGGCGATGCCGGTAATAGCCAGGCTCCAGTGGGCTCGACTATGGCTGACGGCGCCCTGGGCCATGGCACGGGCCGTGGGTTCGGATACCGCCCCGTGTTTTTCCAGGACCATTTTCGGGACGTCCAGCATGTCCATCTTGGCGTGATTGGAATAGGTCACAAAACCCCGCTCGAACCAGGCCGAGGAGCCTGCGATGGCAGTGAGGCACTGGGCTACCCAGCCACCCGTACAGGATTCTGCCGTGGCCAGCATTTCTCCGCGAGCCAGCAGGGCTTCACCGACCTGGGCGGCCAGAGTCTCCAGTTCGGCCTGGCTCATGCCAGCAGCCATTTCAGCAAGGCGATGCCCAGCAGGGCGTAGAAGGCGGCGATCACGTCATCCATCATCACGCCCAGGCCATTTTTCATGTGCTGGTCGAACCAACGGGCGGGCTGAGGTTTGGTGATGTCGAAGAGGCGAAACAGGACGAAGGCGGCCAGTTGCCACCAGAGCCCGGTGGGAGTGAGCAGCAGCACGAACCAGAAGGGCACGATTTCGTCCCAGACGATGCTGCCGTGATCCACGACACCCAATGCCTTGCCGGTCTTGTGGATCGCAGCGACCCCAACGACGAAAGACAAGGCCAGGAAGACCAGGAAGAGGTCGTCGCTCAGGTGGGGGCGCAGCAGGACAAAGGTGAGCCAGGCGAACAGGGTGCCCACGGTGCCGGGAGCCCACATGGAGAGGCCGCTGCCGCAACCCAGGGCCATGAAATGGGCCGGGTGGGCCAGAAGGAAACGCAGGGAAGGCGGATGGTTCATGGGGGCATTCTACAAAAGCCCAGGCATTTCCGCCTTCCTGCCGTCAGGGTGTTACTTGACCAGATGCAGGGCGAAGGGGTAGCGATAAACCCCCTTGTCGGCAGCCTTGATGGCGCCAATGATGCACAGGACCAGATTAGCAATGACCAGGGCCCAAATCAGGAAAATGCCAATGATGATGAAGGTGAGCAGGAATCCCACCACATAACCGAGGAGCAGGGTGATCTGCCAGTTCAGGGCTTCCTTGGCGTTGTCCAGCATCCAGCCCGGGCTGTCCTTCTTCATCAGATAGATGATCAGGGCGGGAATGAAACCGAAGAAAATGCCGCCCAGGTGCACCAGTATGGCAAACAGCTTGTCGCTATCCTGACTGTCTGTCGCGGTGGAAGTGGCAGGGGCATTGGAGCCGACCTTGGTGCCGCATGTGCCGCAGAAGGCCGTGTTTTCTTCGAGGGTGGCCCCGCAATTGGAACAGAACATAGGATTCTCCGTTGGGATTCAGAACGGGCGGATTATGCCACCAACAAAATGCTGCGGTGCACATGACAGGCGTGTTGCGCAATTGCGGCAGTGGTGCCTTTCATATGGACAAACCCCTTGGGCTCATACATGATTCGCATATTTTTGACCGACTGAAGAGGAATATGCGCTTTCCTAATTCCTTGATCCTGGCCCTGTCCGGGACCCTACTTCTGGCCGGCTGTGCCGGTAATCCCTTCCGTAGCTACGATGCCGAGATGAAGGAAACCGTCAATCAGGTCCGCCAGGGAAAACTGGATCAGGCCGTGGCACTGCTGGAAAAGAACAACAAAACCCTGTTTTCCACGGACGGTAGTCAGACCAAGGACGGCAAGCCCAAGGAACAGTCGGTGCTGGATTCCGTCAATGGCAAGGACATCCTGTATTACTTCGAAAAGGGTGAGTTGCTTTGCCTGAAGAAGGATTACACCCAGAGTCGGGATAGCTGGTTGATGGCCGACGAGATTGTGCGTACCTGGGAAGATGAATACCGTGCCAATCCCACCAAGGTCATCGGCGACATCGGCTCCTTCCTGGTCAGCGACCGAGTGCGCCGCTATGACGGCCAGGACTACGAGAAGGTTTTCCTTTCTGCCAAGCTGACCCTGGATCACATCCTGACCGGTGACTTCGATCTGGCCCGGATCGAGATGAAGAAGACCTACGAACGGGAAAAGCTGATCGAAAGCTTCCGGGAGAAGGAGTACGACAAGGTCAAGGAAGAGCAGGAAAAGCAGGGGGTCACCACCAATACGGACGATCTGGCCGCCAAGGGCTATCCCCTGGCTGAACTGGACACCCCTGAGGTGCGCCATCTCAAGAACGGTTTCCAGAACGCCTTTGCCCACTATCTGGCGGGCTACTTCTTTGAAGTGACCGGAGAGTATTCCCTGGCCGAGCCCGGTTATCGCAATGCCTTGGCCCTGCAGCCAAACAGCCAACTGATCAAAGAGAAGGTGGACAAGGTGGGGCGCAACCGGGCGGGTCCCAATGAAACCGACGTGCTGTTTGTGGTGGAAACCGGTTTTGCCCCGGCCTGGAAATCCGTTACCGTGCCTCTACCCATTCCGGTCAGCGGCCGCTGGGTTGCTACGCCTCTTTCTTTCCCCGTCATCAAGTCTGAAGGCAAGAGCTTCATGCCCGCCAGCCTCAAGGCCGGGGGCAAGGATTTGCGCGTGGAAACCCTGGTCAATGTGGATACCATGGCCCGTCGTTTGTTGAAGGATCAGTTGCCGGGGATCATCGGGCGTACCGTGGTGCGTGCCGTGGCGAAGTCCGCCGTCCAATATCAGGCCCAGAAGCAGGGCGGCGCGGTGGCCGGTTTGATTGCTGCTGTGGCGACCGTGGCGACTGAACAGGCCGATGAGCGGGCCTGGCGGACCCTGCCTGAACGTCTGGCCGTTGCCCGGGCTATCCTGCCTCGGGGCACCGTACCCCTTGAATTTGAAACGGGGGCTGGCGTATATAAGACAGAGGTGACCATCGGCAACCGAGTGACCATCATCCCAATCCGGCTGACCGGCGGTGCTGTTTACGTGGGCCAGCCTCATGTGGAAGCCTGGGCCAGCATGTTTACCGACGAACCCGTAAAGCCTGCCAAGCGTAAGAGCAAGAGTAAGAGTCGGCAGGCTCAATAACTCAAATGGAGTCCTCCATGAAACAACGTGCCTTGACCTTTCTTTTGAGCGCCACCCTGCTGGGCGGGGCTGCTTCTCTGCAGGCAGCCGAAGGTGGGTCCATCGCCAGCAAGGTGGAAGAGCTGGGGAAGATGACCTATCTGAAGGTGAGCGACATGCGCGCTGTGAAGCGTGATGGCCTGCTGCGCATCCAGGTCACCATCAGCAACAGCAGCAGCGACAACCAACAGCTGTTCTATCGCTTCCGCTGGCTGGACGATGACGGTTTCACCGTCTGGGAAGAAGAGCCCTGGAAGCCTGAAGTGGTCTATGGCCTGCAAAAGAAGATGATCAATGCCGTTTCCCCCAGCTTCAAGGCCACGGATTTTCGTCTCGAACTCCAGGCCGCCAAGAATGACGGTGCCCCCTTGTCCGGTGGTAGTGACCACCCGGCCAAAAACCTGAATCAATAACCCCTGAATTCTTACCGGAGATTTTTCATGACCAAGATTACCTCTACCCGTCTGCTGCTGCCCGCCCTGCTTGCCCTTTCCCTGGGCGCTTGCCAAACCACTTCCCCGGCCATCGGGGACGGCAGCGTTGCCTACGGTGACTCCAAGGCAGTGGAAACCGTGACCACTGATCTGGGTTCCACCGATATCCAGATGATTGCCGAGAAGATGACCCAGTCCCTGCTGCAGACTCCGGAAATCCAGACCGCCATCAAGAAGCGTCATCTGCTCATGGCTTCCCCCGTGAAGAACAAGACCAGCGAGTACTTCGACACCCGCATGATCACCGACACCATCCTGACCCAGCTGCAAAAGAATGGCGTCAAGTACGTGATCGAAGGTGAAGACATGCAGAACCAGGTGGATGAGCTGAGCCGTCAGAACCAGAGCGGTCTCTACAAGAAGTCCAAGTCCGTGAAGATGGGCAACATGCAAGGGGCCAAGTACCGTCTGGATGGCAGCATCTCTTCCATCATCAAGAAGAATTCCAGCATGAAGGACGTCTACTACAAGATGAATCTGCGCCTGATCGAGATCGAAAGCGGCATCGTGGAATGGTCCGACGAGAAGGAAATCCGCAAGTCTGCCAAGCGTTAAGCTGGAGAACACCATGAGCACCTTCAAGAAAGTGCTGTTGGCCGGCCTGTTGCTGGGGAGCTCCCTGGCCCAGGCGGCCGGTCCCCTCAAGGTGGCGGTGACCGATCTGGCCTACGAGGAGCGGGTGCAGGAGTATTTCCGCTCCATCAAGGCCTCGGAAAAGTCCTCCCTGCGGGCTTCCGGTCGTGAGAGCGAACGGGAAAACGACTACAGCTATTCCCGTCGTTCCTCCGGTTCCGTTAATGCCAAATCCGAGTCCTCCTTCTCTTATGAGGAGGGTACCTACTCCTATATCGAGCGGGGTGAATTGCGCAAATTCACGGCGGATATCAAAGGTGAAATGCTCAAGTCCGGTTACTTCAACCTGACCCAGGCCAAGCCCTTTACGGCCAAGAACTCGGAAAAGCTCTATGACGTGATTGCCCGCATCAAGCAGGGCATGTATCCCGGTGCGGATTACGTGCTGTTCGGCTCCATCAACAGCATCGAATTCCGTCAGGAAGCCAATCCCGTCCAGCATACGGACACGGTGTCCCATACCCTGAGCCTGGAACTGGTGGGGGAATTCAGCCTCGTCAGCACCAAGAACTATCAGGTGAAGGCCTCCTTCTCCGCCATGGGCGAAGGCCAGGACGTGAAGCTCCTGTCTTCCCGTGGTGGCCGGGTGGTGCTCAACCGGGGCAAGGTCGTCTCCGAAGTCTCCAAGAGCCTTGGGGAAGACGTGATCAAGCAGCTGGAAGAGCAGTTGGCAGCCCTGAATGGGGATTATCCCGTGCATGAAACCGTGATTGAGCGGGAAAAGAGCAAGGAAGAAGTAATCATCTTCCGCTGAGCCAGTGCAGAAGCATTTCCTGCCAAGCCGCCTTCGGGCGGCTTTTATTTTGGCGCGAATTGAGTCAATGGTTTTTCATCTTGGCGAATAGCGTGACTGCTGGATACGCCAGAATATGCATTCACAATTTAAAGATTGAAATATAGGAGTATCGCTATGGCTTTTAATAATGAATATGTCCCCCTTAAGCAAGGAGATTTCGGAGTTCGTTAGTAAACCGAAAAAA
>QKDJ01000064.1 GCA_003252145.1 Azovibrio restrictus | reverse complement strand
GAAGAACCCGGTTGTGGATGTTCCTGGTGCTGGGTGTGGCAGCGGCGCTCTACCTCCCCAACACCGTTCCGGCATGGCGTCATATTCCCCAGGATTGGCTGGGGATTTCCAGTTGGGCGGCCCTGGCCGTATTTTTTGCGGCCCTGGCTTGCGAATTCATGGATTCCAGCTTGGGCATGGGCTATGGCACGACCCTGACGCCCCTCTTGTTGATGGCGGGTTTTGAGCCCTTGCAGATCGTACCGGCCATCCTCCTGAGCGAACTGGTGACCGGCTTGACCGCGGGGGTGCTGCATCAACACGATGGCAACGTGGATTTTCTGCATGATCCACGGGCCCGGCGGACCACGATGCTGCTGGCCTTGCTCAGTGGCGTCGGTGCCCTGGCCGCCGTGGGTCTGGCAGTCAGCATTTCCAGGTTTTGGCTGGGACTATTCATCACCGCCATCATTGTGGCCATGGGCATCATCATCCTCATGACACGCACACGGCGCATCCCTTACCACCCCGGGGGCATCGTGGCCATCGGCGCCTTGGCGGCTTTCAACAAGGGTCTGTCCGGAGGGGGTTATGGCCCCTTGGTTACCGCAGGCCAGGTCGTCTCCGGGCTCCCTTCCAAACATGCCGTGGCGGTCACCTCAGTCGCAGAATCCATCACCTGCCTGATCGGCCTGGTGGGCTACCTGATGCTGGGCAAGACCATCGCCTGGGGCCTGGCGATTCCCTTGATGCTGGGTGCGCTACTTTCCGTGCCCATGGCGACGGTCACCGTGAGCCGGGCCAAGGAGGCCACGTTACGTGGCGTGGTGGGTGTTTTCACCCTGGTCCTGGGGGGCGTGGCAGTGGTCAAACTGTTCTTCTGACCCAAGCGACTGAAAGGAAAGGCCCTGCGGGACCTTTTCATATCGGAGGTAGGGCACAAGTCTGCAGGACTACTCATAGTCCTCACTATGGGCAGTCTGCAGGTTCTCCCGATAAAAAGACTCCAGGCCCGCCTCAAAGAAGAAATGCGGTTCGCCAAAGGCCGGTTTGAGATCGTTGAGCCATGCCGCCTGTTCGTCATACTTGGCAAAAAACGGCCGATGGATCCAATCCGGGTCCCGCCCCTGAATGAAGCGCAACACCATGACCTTCTGGCCTTGCACTTCACTCACCCCAAGAACCTGGACCTTGCCCGGGTTGGCCGACATGCTGGGCCCCCGCACGGTGCGTCCCAGGCCACTCACCCGCTGGTAGGCTTCTCTGAAGATTTCCCAGGCCCGTATCAAAGGCACGGCAAAATAATGCTGGGCCCCAGTATCCCGGGCCACGAACATGTAATAAGGGACACAGCCCAGGTCCACCTGGGCATTCCACATCTCTGTCCACAGGGCTGGGTCGTCATTGATATGTGCCAACAGTGGAGATTGGGTACGGATCACGGCACCCGTGTCCCGTATGGCCTTAATGGCCTGCTTCACCGGCTCAGGCGCCAGCTCCCGAGGGTGGTTGAAGTGAGCCATGAGGGCCAAGTGCTTGCCTGATTCCGACACCTTGCGGAACAGGGCCAGCAACTCGTCGCTATCATTGTCGGTGAGAAAACGGTAAGGCCAGAAGCTCAGGGACTTGGTGCCGATGCGGATATGGCGCAAGTTGGGCAGATCCGCCGCCAACAGGGGTTCGATATAGGCGGCCAGATGGCGGGCATTCATGACCATGGGGTCACCGCCCGTGAACAGCACGTCGGTGACCTGGGGGTTGGCTTGGAGATAGACCACCAATCGCTCCACCTCCTTGCTGGCGAACTTCAACTCGGCCATACCCACGAACTGGGGCCAACGGAAGCAGAAGCTGCAATAGGCATGGCAGGTCTGACCGTTGCTGGGGAAGAACAGCACCGTCTCCCGGTACTTGTGTTGCATGCCGTCCAGGGAATCCCCTTCCAGGGTAGGCACGTTATGGCTCACCTGCCCTGCAGGGTGGGGGTTGAGCCCCATACGGATCCGGTTCGCCGTCGCCTTGAGGATCGACGATTTGGCACCGCTTTTCACCAGGGCGGCCATTTCATCGTAGTGCTCTGGCAGCAACATACCCCGCTGGGGAAAGGTGAGGATGAAGAGGGGATCGTCGGGCACATTGGACCAGTCGATGAGATGGTCGATGACGAAACTGTTGGTCTTGAACGGCAGCACGTGCCCCACCACCTGGATATCGAACTTGATCTCATCGGACAGATTCGCCATCTGGGGGATGTCGCGGAAATTGTTCAGGGAATAGGCCTTGTAGGGCGTGGCACCCGGCATGAATGGACTCCTGGAGATGGGCCGCTCGTAGAAAGCAGAACGCTGGCGGCAGGACGACTTGTGGTCGTTTGGGCCCCTCGCCTGTAGTTTTTTGAGAATCCCAGCGAGGTTCCCTATTCTAATGGTGTTACTTTTGCACAAAACTAGTAAATGGCCCGTAAATCTCATTCCCCGGACGTACATCTCAATGTGCGTGGCCTGAAACAATCCGCCACCCTGGCCATCAACGAAACGAGTGCCCGCCCGATCCGGGAGGGACGCCAGGTCTTTCGCCTGGGCCTTGGGCCAGCCCCCCTTCCCCGTACCACAGCCGGTGGTGGACGAGTTGCGCGCCACCGCCCATCAGAAGGACTATCTGCCGGTACGGGGTATCCAGGAGTGCACCACCCAGCCCATGTCACAGAGATCACCCCATAACTTGATAACATGCTGCTGCAATGCTTCCGAACGGGTCACCCAGTACCAAATGCCTCAGATTACCCGCCCCCTGACACGTCGTACTGCCCCTCCCAGGCGGGCCCTCGGGATTCGCAGCATCCATTTCCGTCCTCCCATGCCCTGGTCCATCGGGGGCTTTCACTGCTCACCCACGGAGATCCGCCATGGAATTTCTGACCCAATGGCGTGACACCCTATCTGGCGTTCTCAGCCAGATCGCCGAGAAGCTGACGCTCAATCTGCCCAACCTGCTGGGTGCCATCCTGCTGTTGTTGCTGGGTTGGCTCGTGGCCCACCTCCTGCGCACAGCTACGGTCCGCCTTACCCTGTTCGGTGAACGGGCCCTGCTGCGACTCTCTCCCGGGCGTGCCGTAACCGCC
>QKDJ01000042.1 GCA_003252145.1 Azovibrio restrictus | reverse complement strand
TAGTCAGTTGCCGCCGATTGCCAAACGCGAAGCCGCGAGGGCGTAGAGCACATCAAACGCAAAACCGAGCCCGACCAAGATGGTGCCCAGCATCAGATACTGCGTTGTCAGGTCGCGCTGTGTAAAGATGAATTGAGGCAGCAATAGCGCGCAAAACATCAGGGCTTTCGGGTTGAGCAAATTGGTCATCACCCCACTGAGAAAGTCCCTCCCTCAAGGCAGAATGAAGCTGGTCTTTTCCTGAACCGCCATATCAGGGGCATCCTTGGCGGCAATGTGAAAGTAAATGGGCTGGATACCCCTAACCTCACCGCTGTCGGGCATAGCAACCGTCATGGACACGGGACGAATGCTGCCGGGCGCCACGGCAAACTCCTGCTCTCCCACGATTGCGAGGCCAGGAAGTCCGCTGACGGTGACGATGAAATTGCGTGGGGCTTCAGCCAGATTCATCAGCTTCACCGTGTAGGCATTCTCGATATTGCCTTCAGCCGTTTCCCTATGCAGGGAACCCCGGTCCCGCAGGACATCTACCAACAAAAGCGAACGGTCAGCCAGGGTCCAGGCACCAAGCATGAAAAACACCGCCAGGAGGCTCGCGTAAATCGCAACTCTTGGTCGTTGGGTGAGGCCTTTGGGTTGTACTGCGCCAGCCACTTCCTTCTCGGACATGAAGCGAATGAGACCAATCGGGGCTCCTATCTTGGTCATCACCTGATTACAGGCGTCGATGCAGAGGCCGCAGTTAATGCACTGATACTGGAGCCCATCCCGTATATCTATGCCCGTGGGGCAAACCTGGACGCAGATGCCGCAATCAATGCAATCCCCCGCCTTACTGTCATGGCGTCCGATATTGCGGGGCTCACCGCGCTTCGCGTCGTAGGTCACGTTTTTGGTCGAGGGGTCGAACATCACGCCCTGGAAACGGGAGTAAGGACACATGTGCTGGCACACGGCTTCTCGTGCAAGCCCCGCCTGCGCATAGGTGAACGCGCAGTAGAAAATGAGCCAGAAGCCTTCCCATGGGCCGACACTCCAAGTGGGTATCGTCGGCAGCAGTTCGCGGATGGGGGTGAAATAACCCACGAATGTGATGGCCGTCCAAGCGGCAAACAGGAACCACAAGCCGTGCTTGATGGATTTGATGGCCAGCTTTCGGGCACTCATCGGGCCCTGGTCGAGCTTCAGGCGTGCGAGGTGGTCGCCTTCAAGCTTGGCCTCAATCCAGGTAAAGATGGACGTATAGACGGTTTGCGGGCAAGCAAACCCGCAGAATAGACGCCCGGCCATGGCCGTCACGAAGAACAAGGCTGTCGCCGCGAGGATTAGCACAATCGCCAGCAGCAAGGCATCCTGCGGCCAAAGGACCACGCCAAACACATAGAACTTTTCGTGGGCGATATCGAACAGCACGGCTTGGCGTGTGACCCCAGTGGTATCCCAACTGAGCCAGCACGTGCCATAGAAAATGATCTGGGTGAACCAGACCACAGCCCACCGCAGGGTGTTGAATCGCCCGGAGGCAGCCTTGGCGTGAATCTTTCCCTTCTTGCGGTACAACTCCAGTTTGGCTTCCTGAACCTTGCTGCCGGACTTGCTCATAACGATTTCCTTCCAATGACGTCTCAGGGCAAAAATCCCCTGTGCAACATGGACGGCGAGTTAATCACCCGGCACAAAACAAGAACAGATTCAGTTCTATTGATTTTTTATAGGCACAGATTCCGAGTCGGTAGGCCTTATGCAATCGATGCATGGGAATCCGGCTGGATAGGCTGACAAGCCCTATAACTGTTGGGCAATCAGTTTTCCCAATGTCACTACTGCGGTTTGGCGCTGCTCCGACGTGGGATGTCCGAAATTGAGGCGAAGATGGTGGCGGAATTCGCGCTTGGCCGAGAAGATAGGGCCGGGAGCTATGCTGATTCCGTGCTCCAGCGCCTGCTGATGCAGCAGAAGGGTATCCACCCGTTCAGGCAATTCCAGCCAGAGAAAATAGCCTCCTTGAGGGCGTGCCAGCTTGGTGCCTGAAGGGAAGTGTCGCTCAATATCCTGGATCAACTCTGCCGCCTGGGTGGCCAGGCGCTGCCGCAGTTGCCGCAGATGTTTTTCATACCCCCCATGCTTGAGGTAGTCAGCAAGGGCAATTTGGACTGGAACCGTTGTAGTCAGGCTCAGTGAAAACTTTTGACGCTGGATTTTTTGGGCGTAGCGACCTGCAGCCACCCAGCCAAGCCGATAGCCGGGCGCCAGGCATTTCGAGAACGAGGAAACATGCATGACCAAGCCTGTCTCGTCTTCCGTTTTGCTGCAAAGGGGAGCCTGCTGTTCGAAGAAGAGCTCGGCGTAAACGTCATCCTCGATCAGCGGAACATCATGCTGCCTAAGCAATTTCAACAGAGCCCGTTTGCGCGCGTCCGAAACCTGGCCTCCGGTCGGATTCGCAAAGTTCAACATGAAGAGACAGGCCTTTATGGGGTGATGGCGCAAGGCATCTTCCAGGGCGGACAGACTGACCCCTTCGCGGGGGTGACTGGGAATCTCGATCACCTTGAGGCCCAACCGTTCACTAGCCTGCAAGCCTGCGTAGAAGGTGGGGGATTCGATCGCAATCAAATCACCGGGCTGAGTGACCGCCTGAAGGCAGAGATTCAGGCCCTCCATGGCCCCCGAGGTGATGACAATTTCCTGGGGGGAGACCGTTGCACCTTGGGCCAGGTAGCGCCGCGCAAGTTGTCGCCGTAGCTCTTCATTCCCTGGTGGCAGGTCGGTTACCGTTGCCAGCGGGTCGAACTTCCGAGCGGCATTGGCAAGAAAACGTCCGAGCTTATCCAACGGAAAAAGGTAGGGACTCGGAAAGCTGGAACCCAGGGGCACAACGGATGTATCTCTGACACTGTCCAGTATCTGGAAAATGAAATCGCTCACTTGCAGTTGAGTAGAGCCGCCCACAGGGTGCGTCATTTCCGGCTCGGGCAGATTCTGGCCGAGCCGGGCACGAACAAAATGCCCGGACTTGGGTCGTGCCTCAATCAAGCCTCGACTTTCCAGCAGCGAGTAAGCCTGAGTGACCGTAATGGGACTGATATCGTGAGCCCTGC
>QKDJ01000088.1 GCA_003252145.1 Azovibrio restrictus | reverse complement strand
CCATCATGGCCACGAAGCCCGAGGCGAGCCCCTGCGCCTGGCTCTGTGCGAACGGCTGCGAGTGCCCGTGGACTGTCGGGAACTGGCCCGTCTGGTGGTGCTCCAGCATGGCAATGTGCATCGGGCCGGCTTTGGCGAAAACACCCTGCGGCCCGATACCATGGTGAAAGTCATGGAACGTTGCGATTTGCAGCGTCGGCCTGAGCGCTTCGAGGACTTCCTGCTGGCCTGCGAGGCCGATCATCGGGGCCGGCTGGGAAGTGATCAGAAGCCTTATCCCCAGGGCCAGTTATGGCGGGTGGTGGCGGCGGCCTTCCGGGCTGTGGATGGGGGGGCAGTGGCCCGGGAATGTGCCGACAAGGCGCGGATTCCCGAACAACTGCACCTGGCCCGGGTGCAGGCGGTCCAGCAGGCCTTGGCGGCCCTCAGACCCAGTGACTGACCAGGAGCAGCAGCACGGAAAACAGCAGGGTGGAGGTGAAGGGGAAGTAATAGTCCCGGCCCCGATGTTGAAAGCGCAGATCACCCGGCAGGCGACCCAGGCCAAAGCGCTGGCGAAACCAGGGCGTCATCAGACCCAGGATGAGGATGGCAAGGATCAGGGTCAGCAGCCACTTCAGCACCGATTTGCTTCCTGTAACGAAAGTCGCATTTAATCATGTCTCGTTTCATCAATAACTCATAAAACCATGACCAACAGCCCCAAGATTCAGGTGACCAACGTAGCTGGTCGAGAAGTCATCAGCTGCCTGCCCTCCCAGTCCACCACCAAAACCCCCCTTCTTTTTGTCCATGGCGCCTTTGCCGGGGGCTGGATGTGGCTGGATACCTTCCTGCCCTGGTTTGCCCAGGCCGGTTATCCCTGCCATGCGGTATCCCTGCGGGGGCACGGGGGCAGCACGGATCGGGAGCGTATCGACTGGCTGAGCGTGGCCGACTATGTGGAAGATGTGCAGGTGGTGGTGGACTGGCTGGGAGTGGAGCCCGCCCTGATCGGTCATTCCATGGGAGGCTTCGTGGTGCAGAAATATCTGGAGCGCTACAGTGCCCCGGCCGCTGTGTTGCTATGCGCCGTGCCGCCCCAGGGGCTGGCGGCTTCCCAGTTCCACATGTTGCTGCAAAAGCCCGGCCTGTTGCTGGAACTGAATAACGTCATGGGTGGCGGCATGGTGAGCCTGGAGGCGGTCCGGGAATCCCTGTTTGCCCAGCCGGTGACAGATGAGGTGCTGGAGGCTTTCCGGACTCATATGCAGGTGGAGTCCCAACGGGCGATCTGGGACATGACCATGTTCAATCTGCCCCTGTTGCCCTTCTGCCAACGCCCGCCCCTGTTCATTGTCGGGGCCGAGCATGATGTGATGGTGCCTGCATTCCTGGTGCAGACCTGTGCCCATACCTATGGAGTGACGGCGCACATCTTCAAGGGTATGGGACATGCGGTAACCCACGAGAAGGATTGGCCCCTGGTGGCTGCGACTCTGAAGGACTGGCTGGACGAGACCCTCGCCAGCTAAGACTTCAGGCTGTCAGATCGATGTTCTGGCCCAGATGTGGCGGATTGCTGGGGGGGGCTGGTACGGCATTCAGCAGTTGCAGTGCCGACTGGGCCTGCAGATCAATGGCCTTCTTCAGCATGAGAATGTTGACCGCATCGCCTGTCTGACCCTGGCTGGTCTGGATGGCGAGGCTGTTGACGGCGCTGACCTCCATGGGACTCTTCCTTTAGTCTTAGGGTATAGGTAGAGTATAAGCCTACTGCCTCTGGTTTTTGCCCTCTCTTTCTCGACCCTGCCCATTCTTCTGCCCATGTCTGATCAGGATTCCGATCACAAGCCGGCTCACAGCCCCATAGCCGATGCCATCCGCGCCAAGCGAGATCGCCGCACCACCCTGAGTGTTGGCGAGGAGCTGGAGGCCCTGGAGGCTTCCCTGTTGGCGGATATCGAATCCTTTGATCTGGATGCTACCGCCCGTCAGGTTCTGGCCCAGGAGCAACAGGTCCGCGGTACGGGGCTGGTGACAGAGGTGAACATGAATTTTCCCCATATTGTTGGGGAAGGGGTGGAACAGGGGCTTAAGGCACCCGAAGTCCCGCAACCTCCCCTGGAGGTCAAGGAAGATGGGCTGCACCTGAATTCTGGCGGCCTGCTGGAGCAGTTGCGTCATGAGGTGGAAAGACGCCAGCACCAGGATGAAGTGGACCAGGGCAAATTGTCCCAATTGGAAGGGGTGCTGGATCAGGCCCTGCACCAGGTGTTTGCCTACCTGCACGAACTGGTGCAGCAGCTCAATGTGATCAAGCCGCCCATTCCCCGCATCTATCCGGTAGTGGGGGAGCAGGAACTCAAGGGCCTGGTCTGGCAGGAGGGCTTCTGCGATTTTCGCACCCGTCCTCAGAGTGCCGGGGCCACCATGGAATTCGTGAGTTTCAATTACCGGCTTGCCGGTGGCCAGCACCTCGTCATGGAGCGGGATGGCACGGTGGCGGAGAGTTTCCGTCATCGCCTCTTCGACTTGAATCTCAATGTGAAGGTGGATGAGTTCCGCAACGAGCGTCGCTACCTGGAGCGGGCTCGTTTCACCGTGGCTCCCGAAGTACGGGTTTCCACCCGTTGGGAGGCCGACTACCAGACAGGGAAGCTGCTCATCACCACCCGCAACCTGGAGCGTCTGGGTTCTTCCCGTTACACCCTGTCCCCCGAAGAGGTGAGTCAGGCCATGCTGGATGAATTCGGGCGCCTGATCCTGGGCCAACCGCACCAGTTCCCCAAACTCCTGAGTCGCTGACCCACCCGGGTCATCCCCACTGTTTTTCCTTTGATACCGCCCAAACCGGCCATTTCAGGCACGGCTGATGCTAGACCTTAGTCGTAGCACCCCGTAGCACACGAAATTGCCGGTTTTTTGCAGTATTTCGTACAAAGGAGAAGCACCATGGCAAGCATGCACATTCCCCTGGCCGACTACCGCACCATCTATGATGTGGAAGCCGTTGAAAAAGCCATGTCGGAGTCCGGCGCCCAGCGCAACGATTCCCTCAACTCCCTGTACGAAAAGATGAAGAAGCTGGGCGGCGTGCGCTACGTGATCAAGCCTTCGGCCATCGA
>QKDJ01000240.1 GCA_003252145.1 Azovibrio restrictus | reverse complement strand
CATGGAGGCGTCAAAGCCCTGGGGATATTCCTTGGCGATGAAGCTGGTGTCGAAGATGCCGGACTGGAAGCGGGCGTGCTGCATCAGGGCAGCCTGGAAGGGGATGTTGGAGCTGATGCCGCGGATCACGAAGGCATTCAGGGCATCCCGCATCCGGGCGATGGCGGCGTCACGATCCTTGCCATGCACGATCAGCTTGGCAATCATGGAGTCGTAGTACATGGAGATTTCGCCCCCATCGTACACGCCCGTATCCACACGAGTGGCGCCAGCAGCATCGGTGCTCTCTGCGGGCGGCTGGAATTTCACCAGACGACCGGTAGAGGGCAGGAAGCCACGGAAGGGGTCTTCGGCATTGATCCGGCATTCCATGGACCAGCCGTTGATCTTCACGTCAGCCTGGGACAGGGGTAGCTTTTCGCCGTAGGCCACGCGGATCATCTGTTCCACCAGGTCGAGACCGGTGATCAGTTCGGTAACCGGGTGCTCCACCTGCAGGCGGGTGTTCATTTCCAGGAAGTAGAACTCCTTGGTGGCACCGGACACCACGAATTCCACCGTACCGGCAGATTCGTAGTTAACCGCACGGGCCAGGGCCACGGCCTGTTCGCCCATGGCCTTGCGCATTGCAGCGTCCACGAAGGGGCTCGGGGCCTCTTCGATCACTTTCTGGTGACGGCGCTGAATGGAGCAGTCCCGCTCGTTCAGATACACGTAGTTGCCGTGGGAGTCGCCCAGCACCTGGATTTCGATGTGGCGGGGTTCCAGCACGTACTTTTCGATGAAGACCCGGTCGTCACCAAAGGAGTTGCGAGCTTCATTGACGCAGGAAGCAAAGCCTTCATGGGCTTCGGCGTCGTTGTAGGCCACGCGCAGACCCTTGCCACCACCACCGGCGGAGGCCTTGATCATCACGGGATAGCCGATGCCCTGGGCGATCTTGACGGCTTCGTCAGGACCGGCAATGGCGTCGTTGTAGCCGGGAATGGTGTTGACCTTGGCTTCGATGGCCAGCTTCTTGGACTCGATCTTGTCGCCCATCTTGGCCACGGAGTAATGCTTGGGCCCAATAAACTTGATGCCTTCCTCTTCCAGACGACGGGAGAACTCGGCGTTCTCGGAGAGGAAACCGTAACCGGGGTGAACAGCTTCAGCGCCGGTTTGCTTGCAAGCGGCGATGATCTTGTCCATGACCAGGTAGGACTCCTTGGAAGGAGCGGGCCCGATGCACACGGCCTCGTCGGCCATTTCCACGAACAGGGCGTCCTTGTCGGCCTCGGAGTGCACGGCCACGGTGGCGATGCCCATCTTGCGGGCGGTCTTGATAACGCGGCAGGCAATTTCACCGCGGTTGGCAATCAGAATCTTCTTGAACATATGTCTATTCCTTCCCGACGCTTACAGGGGGATGTTCCCGTGCTTGCGCCAGGGATTTTCAAGTTGCTTGTCCTTGAGCATGGCCAGGGACCGGCAGATACGCTTGCGGGTCGCGTGGGGCATGACCACGTCGTCGATGAAGCCACGGCTGGCGGCCACGAAGGGGTTGGCGAACTTTTCCTTGTACTCGGCTTCGCGCTCGGCCAGCTTGGCAGGATCGTTCTTTTCTTCGCGGAAGATGATTTCCACGGCACCCTTGGGGCCCATCACCGCGATTTCAGCGGAAGGCCAGGCCAGGTTCACGTCACCACGCAGGTGCTTGGAGGACATCACGTCGTAAGCACCGCCGTAGGCCTTGCGGGTAATCACGGTGACCTTGGGCACGGTGCACTCGGCGTAGGCGTAGAGCAGCTTGGCGCCGTGCTTGATGATGCCGCCGTATTCCTGGCTGGTACCGGGCATGAAGCCGGGCACATCCACGAAGGTGACCACGGGAATATTGAAGGCATCGCAGAAGCGCACGAAGCGGGCCGCCTTGATGGAGGACTTGATGTCCAGACAGCCGGCCAGCACCAGAGGCTGGTTGGCCACGATACCCACGGTGGAACCATCCATACGGGCAAAGCCGGTGATGATGTTCTTGGCGTAGTCGGGCTGGATCTCGAAGAAGTCGCAATCATCGACCACCTTGATGATCAGCTCCTTCATGTCGTAGGGCAGGTTGGTGTTGTCCGGCACCAGGGTGTCCAGGGAATAGTCGAAACGGTCAGCCGGATCGTTGGTGGGCTGGACCGGGGGCTTTTCCCGGTTGTTGCTGGGCAGGAAGTTGATCAGGCGACGCAGGTAGTTCAGGGCTTCCACGTCGTTTTCAAAGGCCAGATCCGCCACACCGGACTTGGTGTTGTGGGTCACGGCGCCGCCCAGTTCCTCGGCGGTCACTTCCTCGTGGGTCACGGTCTTCACCACTTCGGGACCGGTCACGAACATGTAGGAGGAGTCCTTCACCATGAAGATGAAGTCGGTCATGGCGGGGGAATACACCGCACCACCGGCACAGGGGCCCATGATCATGGAAATCTGGGGGATCACGCCGGAAGCCATCACGTTGCGCTGGAACACGTCGGCGTAACCACCCAGGGAGGCCACGCCTTCCTGAATACGAGCACCGCCGGAATCGTTCAGGCCCACCACGGGAGCACCCACCTTCATGGCGTGGTCCATGATCTTGCAGATCTTCTCGGCGTGGGTTTCCGACAGGGAGCCACCGAACACGGTGAAGTCCTGGGAGAACACGAACACCAGACGGCCATTGACGGTACCGTAACCGGTCACGACGCCGTCACCGGGGATTTTCTCGCCCTTGTCCATGCCGAAATCGGTACAGCGGTGTTCCTTGAACATATCACACTCTTCGAAGGAGCCCGGATCCAGAAACAGTTCGATGCGTTCACGGGCGGTCAGCTTGCCCTTCTTGTGCTGGCTGTCGATCCGCTTCTGGCCGCCGCCCAGACGGGCCGCCTCCCGCTTCTTTTCCAGCTTGTGGATGATGTCATGCATGTAGGACTCTCCTTCAATAGATCAGGATTCAGGATTCATAAACTTCAGCAACCCGTAGGCAGCGGCAGCTGGTGTCACACGTCCCGAGGCCACCCCTTGGGTTAGGCCCGGCAGGGCTTCCTTGACGGCGGGGTGGCGCCGGAAATACTGGTTCAGACCGGAGTGGATCAACTGCCAC
>QKDJ01000215.1 GCA_003252145.1 Azovibrio restrictus | reverse complement strand
AGGGGTCGCATGTTCGAATCATGTCACTCCGACCAAAATTAGATTCCCGCTAAGCCCGCATGACATTTGTCCTGCGGGTTTTTGTTTTTAGGGATACAGGTAATTCTGGTTAATATTGAGCAAATGTTATTTTGTCGGTTTGCTCGTTCATCCAGGAAATCTCATGTCCCTGCGCAATCAGATTCAACTGATCTGTTACCCCAACCGTATTGGCACCAATTTGGCTGATTTGGCCGGTTTCCTGGAGAGCCATCTTCAGGAGGCGGTGGGTGGTGTGCATCTGCTCCCTATCTTTCCATCCAATGCGGATGCCGGTTTTTCCCCTTTGACACACCTGGAGGTGGATCCGGTCTATGGCAGCTGGGAGGATGTACGGCGGATTTCCGGACGCTTTGACCTGTGCCTGGATTTGATCATCAATCACATTGCCGACGGGTCTCCCGAGTTCCTGGATTTCGAGGCCAAGGGATTTGCCTCGCCCCATGCGGACCTGTTTGTTCATGTGGAGCAGTTGGGCGACTTCACTCCTGACGACCTAGCAAAGATATTGATCCGCAAGGAAAAGGAGCCTTTTCGCCAAGTGCGTTGTGCCAATGGTGACGAGAGCCAGCTCTGGTGCACCTTTACGGAGCATCAGATTGATCTCAATTACGACTCTCCCTTGACCTACGAGTTGATGCGTCGCTATATGGCCTTTCTTTGTGCCTGTGGCGTCAAGCTCTTCCGCCTGGACGCCTGTGGATACACCACCAAGCGGGTCGGGAGTAGTTGCTTTCTGGTGGAGCCTGATGTGTATCGGATACTCCATTGGTTCCGGGACACAGCGCGGGAATATGGCGCGGAGATCCTGCCCGAGATTCATGATCATCCCAGTTATCAATTTGCCCTAGCTCGGGAAGGCATGCTGCCCTATGGCTTTGCCTTGCCTCCGCTACTGCTGTTTGCCTTGCTGGACGGGGACAGTCGTTATCTCAAGCACTGGTTACGCATGTGCCCTCACAACCAGGTAACCGTGCTGGATACCCATGATGGAATCTGTATTCCCGATGTGGAGGGCCTGATGCCTGAAGACAAGGTTCGGGCTCTGGTGGAAAACGTTTCGGGCCGAGGGGGGGATGCCATCCTGCGTCGATCTGCGGCCAATGTGCATAGTGTGGGGGCTATTTATCAGCTGACCTGCACTTTCTATGATGCCCTGAAGCAAAACGATGATGCCTATATCTGCGCCAGGGCCATCCAGTTCTTCGCCCCGGGTATGCCTCAAGTCTATTACGTGGGGCTATTCGCCGGATGCAATGATCAGGAACTGATGGCGGAAACTGGCGAGGCCCGGGACATCAATCGCCACTTCTATAGCTTGGACGAGGCTCAGGAGGCTCTGGAAAAACCTGTGGTTCAGCGTCTCCTGCAACTCATGCGTTTTCGCAACACGCACCCGGCCTTCCAGGGGGGCTTCAATCTGCTCTCCAGTAGCCGCAACACGGTGATCATGGAATGGCAATGGGAACAGGATTTTTGCCGTTTGTTGGTGGACCTGAATTTCCGTACCGCTACCGTGAACTGCAGTGGAGATGAGGGCGAGGAGCAATGTTTCCGCTGCTGAGCCCCGGGGGTACACTGCGACTGGAATAGCCTTTTCCCGGAGTTCAGCCATGCCCAGCCAATGGTGGCGCGATGCGGTGGTGTATCACCTCTATCCCCGCAGTTTCATGGATAGCAACGGGGATGGTGTGGGTGATCTTCCTGGCATTCTGTCCCGGCTCGACTACCTGCAATGGCTGGGTGTGGACGTGATCTGGTTATGTCCCATCCATCCCTCCCCCAATGTGGACAACGGTTACGATGTGGCCGATTACCAGGGGATTTCCCCCGCTTTCGGCACCATGGCCGACTTTGACCAGCTCCTGACAGAGGTGCATCGGCGAGGTATGCGCCTGATCCTTGATCTGGTCCTCAATCACACCAGCGATGCACACCCCTGGTTTCAGGACTCCCGCTCATCACGGAATAGTCCCCGGCGCGATTGGTATATCTGGCGTGATGGCCGGGATGGTGGGCCACCTAATAACTGGGAAAGCATCTTTCTCGGGCCCGCATGGACCTGGGATGAGGGCTCCGGCCAATACTATCTGCACCTCTTCACTCCTGAGCAGCCAGACCTCAATTGGGCCAATCCGGAACTACGTCTGGCCATGTATGCCATGGTGCGCTGGTGGCTGGACAAGGGCGTGGATGGTTTTCGTATCGACGCTGTGACCCTACTGAAAAAGCCCGATGGCTTGCCCGATATGCCCAATCCGGATCGGCTGGCCCAGGTGCCGGCCTATGCCGCCTATCTCAATGCCGAAGGCGTGCTGGACGTGGTTCGGGATCTGGCCAAGGCAACTTTTCACCACTACGACCTCATGACTCTGGGCGAAGCCAATGGGGTGACTGCAAATCAGGCAGAGGCCTGGGTGGGGGAGGAGGACGGGCCCCTGAATCTGATCATGCATTTCGAGCACTGGCATCTACCATCATCGGAGCCCGGAGTACGGCTGGATGTGGTGGCCCTGAAACGCATTTTTACCCGTTGGCAGAAGGCCTTGGCCAAAAGTGGCTGGAATGCCCTGTACCTGGAGAATACGGAGTTGCCGCGCCTGGTATCCCGCTGGGGAGACGTGGCTCATTTCCGCCACGAAAGCGCGACAGCCTTTGCTGCCTGCTATCTGCTCCAGCGGGGTACCCCTTTCATTTATCAAGGGCAGGAGTTGGGTATGGGCAACACCCGCTTCGAGAGCCTGGAAGCTTTTGATGATGTCTTTTCCCTGCAAAAAATCCGGCAACTACGCGAAGCTGGTGGCAAAGATGCGGATATCTTCGCCGAACTTGCGGAAAACTCTCGGGACAATGCGCGCACTCCCATGCCTTGGAACGCTGGGCTAGAGGGGGGCTTCACTACCGGCGCGCCCTGGTTGGCCATGAATCCCGAGTATCCGGACATCAATGTGGCAAGTGAGCAGGAAAACCCGCACTCCACCTTGTATTTCTATCGCGAGCTTATTCACTTGCGTCGGCAGGAACCTGCGCTGCTACGGGGGAGCTACCGCCTAATCCTGCCTACGAATCGGCAGAT
>QKDJ01000133.1 GCA_003252145.1 Azovibrio restrictus | reverse complement strand
ACCGTAAGCCTTCAGGAGCAGACGCCGTTCCCGGCTCATGGTTTCGGGCATGACGAAGGCACACTTGATGCCCCGGGCGGCACAGACCATGGCCAGACCAATGCCCGTATTGCCGGAGGTGGGCTCCAGAATCACGGTGTCGGGGCCGATCTTGCCGGCCGCCTGGGCTGCGTCGATCATGGCCACGGCGATCCGGTCCTTGACGCTGTGGGCCGGATTCAGGAATTCCAGCTTCACGGCCACGGTGGCCTTCAGACCTTCGGTCAGCTTGTTGAGACGGACCAGAGGGGTATTGCCCACCAGTTCGGTGACATTGTTGGCGATGTTCATGAGAGTTCTCCTGTTGGAATGAGCCCAGTCTATAAGGCTGACTCCCCACTGCAAAGAACGCTTGGGCAGATATTTATTGCCTCAAGTTATAAAAACAACTTTGTTTATACCGATTTTGGGAAATCACCCCAGGAACAGCTTGTACACCGGGTTTTCCGTCTCATTGCTGCACTGGTAACCGAGCTTGTCCAGGAAGGCCTGGAAATTCTTCATATCTGCCGGAGGCACCTGCATGCCCACCAGCACCCGGGCCGTGTCGGCCCCATGATTGCGGTAGTGGAACAGGCTGATGTTCCAGCCGGCGCTCATCTGGTTGAGGAAATTCATCAGGGCACCGGGCCGTTCCGGGAACTCGAAGCGATACACCAGTTCGCTCATGCCCCCCTCCCGCACCTGGGGCGCATGACCGCCCACCATGTGGCGCACGTGCAGCTTGGCGGTTTCATCCTCGGACAGGTCCAGGGTGGGATAGCCGTGCTTTTTCAGGCTTTCCACCAGCTTCAGGGATTCCGCCCGGCTGCCCACCTGCATGCCCACATACACATGGGCCTGGGCCCGCTCGTGGTAACGGTAATTGAATTCGGTAATGCTGCGCTTGCCGATCAGGGACAAGAATTTCTTGTAGGCTCCGGGTTGCTCGGGCAGGGTCACAGCCAGCACGGCTTCCCGCTGCTCGCCGATCTCGGCCCGTTCAGCCACGAAACGCAGGCGGTCGAAATTGGTATTGGCTCCGGAAGCCACAGCCACCAGCACCTTGTCCTTCAACTTGTTCTGACGGGCGTACTCCTTGGCCCCGGCCAGGGCCAGGGCTCCGGAAGGTTCGAGAATGGAACGGGTGTCCTCGAACACGTCCTTGATGGCGGCGCATATGGCATCCGTATCCACCAGGATGATGTCGTCCAGCAGTTCCTTGCAGACCCGGAAGGTTTCCTCGCCCACGTATTTCACCGCCGTGCCGTCAGCGAACAGGCCCACCTGATCCAGACGCACCCGCTTGCCGGCGGCAATGGAACGCTTCATGGCATCGGCGTCGAAGGTCTCCACGCCAATCACCTTCACCTCCGGGCGCACCGCCTTGATGTAAGCCGCCACCCCCGCCGCCAGACCGCCGCCGCCGATGGCCACGAAAATGGCGTGCAGCTTGCCGTCATGGCGGGAATGTTGGCGCAGGATCTCCAGGCCGATGGTGCCTTGGCCGGCAATCACGTCCGGGTCATCGAAAGGATGGACGAAGGTCAGCTTTTCCTGCTTTTCCAATTCCAGGGCGTGGGCGTAGGCCTCATCGTAGGAGTCACCGGCCAGCACCACCTCGCCGCCCCGCTTCTTCACCGCTTCCACCTTGATGGCCGGGGTGGTGGTGGGCATGACGATCACCGCCCGGCAGCCCAGGTGGGCAGCGGACATGGCCACACCCTGAGCGTGGTTGCCTGCCGAGGCGCAGATCACGCCCCGCTTGAGCTTCTCGGCGGAAAGATTGGCGATCTTGTTGTAGGCGCCCCGCAGCTTGAAGGAAAACACGGGCTGCATGTCTTCCCGTTTGAGGTAAATTCGGTTGCCGGCCCGGGCAGAGAGGTTGGATGCGAAATCCAGAGGGGTTTCCACGGCCAGGTCGTAAACCTGGGCATTGAGGATCTTCTGCAGGTAATCCGGGGGCATGACGGTTCTTTTTCGAGGCAAAGAAGGGATTCTATAGGGTGGAATGGCTGAACGTCACGGCGGAACAGGGGCTTTGGGGCATTTTCCTGTCCAGTTTCCTGTCCGCCACAGTACTGCCCGGGGGATCGGAACTGTTGTTGTTCGGTTTCCTGAAACTACACCCGGAGCAATTCTGGCCCGCCCTGGGCCTGGCCACCGTGGGCAACACCCTGGGCGGCATGACCTCCTATGCCTGCGGCCGCTACCTGCCCAAGTGGCAGAGACTGGACACCCTGCCCCACCGGGAACGACTGGAGTCCTGGGGCCCGGCCGGACTAGTCTTGTCCTGGGCGCCCATCATCGGCGATGCCCTGTGCCTGGCCGCCGGCTGGTTGAAACTGCACTGGCTGCCCTGCCTGCTGTTCATGGCCTTGGGTAAAGCCCTGCGTTACGCCCTGGTGGGCCAGGGCGCACTGCTCTGAAATCACTCGGTGAATTGCCAGACCCGGTCAGCCAAGCTCACCCGCAGACCATCCTCCTCTTGCTCCACCTGTAGTCCAGCGCAAGGCAGGTTCAGGGCCGACTCGAACCGATTGCTCTCGCCTCCCGCCAAATAACCCAGGGCAATACCTTCGTCCTGCAACTGGACCTGCAAGCGGCCCTGGCAATGGGGACAGACAGCCGCCAGTACCTGGACGTGGGCATCCACCACTTCGGTACTCGCATCCAGCCATTCCATGGCCGTCACCTGGGCGCCACAAAGGGGACACCCTGCGTCCTTACGACTCATAACTTAACTCCTTTGCTCCAAAATCCTGGAATACAGCAAATTTCAAACCCCGGAAAAAACTCGCATTTTTGTACATCTTTTGTCTTATGCATGACATTCACGTTGTGTCCGTTACAATCGAGCCCAAGGCTGCGCCCCACTTTACGGCAAATCCCTAATTTTTAATGCTGGTATCTAAATTGCTGAACCACGGAACTTGATCAAGGAGATACTCACAGTGGATGTCATCACGTGGAAGCCCGAGTACGAAATCGGTATTCAGGAAATCGACGAGCAGCACAAAAAGCTGGTTGCACTCATCAACAACTTTTACACCACCCTGGTGCGCAAGGGCAGCAATGAAGAAGTTGCCCAGGTGATCTTCGAGGTCATCGACTACACCAAGGTGCACTTCGCCATCGAAGAATGCCTGCTGCGCATGTTCGAGTACGAGGACTACGAAAACCACAAGAAGGGTCACGATGTCTTCGTGGAGCGGGTTCTGGCCATCGACAAGCGTTTCCGCGGTGGTGACGCCAGCGTCAGCATGGAACTCTTCAGCCTGCTGCGGGATTGGCTGATCCAGCACATCCAGGAAAAGGATACCCAGTACGCCCCCGTGCTCCTGAAGCGTGGCGTCAAGAAATCCTGGCTGCGCAAGTTCTGGTAAACCCCGGGTGCCGGGTTTGTCCGGTAAGCCCCCAAAAACCCTGTCTGCCCTTGGCGACAGGGTTTTTTCATGGTCTTTCTGTGGTTTTGCAAAACCAATAGGCGGGAATCCGGTCGAAATGCTTCCCGCTCCGCCCAAGGCATGGGCGGGTAAGTTAAAATCCCGTTTTTGAAGGAACCGGCTTCGCCGCACCTGCACATGACCGCACGCCTCAGAGAAATTCCCTACAACTACACTTCGTTTTCCGACCGGGAAATCGTCATCCGCCTGCTGGGTGAGGATCACTGGAAGATACTCGATGAGCTACGGGGAGAGCGGGTTACCGGCCGCTCCGCCCGCATGCTCTACGAAGTGCTGGGTGACATCTGGGTCGTACAACGCAATCCCTATCTGGAAGACGACCTGCTGGCCAATCGGGAACGGCGCCATGCCCTGATTGATGCTCTGCACCATCGTCTGGCCGAAGTGGAAAAGCGCCGGGAAGCCGGTCAGGGCGAAGACCCGGATCGCAGCGCCAAGGTGGCCCGGCTGGTCCAGGCCGCCAAGGAAGCCGTAGGCCGCTTCGAGCAGTGGTTCCAGGAAACCCACAGGCTGCGCAAGCAGGTGCAGAAGATTCTTGGCCACCACACCCGCAAGGACAACATCGCTTTTGACGGTCTGGCCCGGGTGGCCCATGTGACCGATGCCACCGACTGGCGCGTCGAGTACCCCTTCGTGGTGCTCTATCCGGATACGGAAGAGGAAATCGGCCCCCTGGTGCGGGGCTGCATCGAGTCCGGCCTGACCATCATTCCCCGGGGAGGCGGCACCGGCTACACAGGGGGCGCCGTGCCCCTGTCCCGCTACTCGGTGGTGATCAACACCGAAAAGCTCATCGACCTGGGTCCGGTGGAAGAAATCGTCCTGCCCGGACATTCTGAGCCCTACGCCACCATCCGTACCGGCGCCGGGGTCGTGACTGACCGGGTGTCTGACGCTGCCAGCAAGGCCGGACGGGTATTCGCCGTGGACCCCACCTCCGCTTCCGCTTCCTGCATCGGCGGCAATATCGCCATGAATGCAGGCGGCAAGAAGGCCGTGCTCTGGGGCACCGCCCTGGACAACCTGGCCTGGTGGAAGATGGTGACCCCGGACGGCAATTGGCTGGAAGTGGAGCGCCTGAACCACAACTTCGGCAAGATTCACGAGCAGGAGCTGGTGCAGTTCCGCCTCAAGCGTTTTGACGCGGAAGGCAAGCAACTGCTCTCCGAAGAGGTTCTGGAAATGCCCGGCGCCCGTTGCCGCAAGACCGGCCTGGGCAAGGACGTGACCGACAAGTTCCTGGGCGGGGTGCCCGGGGTGCAGAAGGAAGGCACCGACGGCATTATCGTGGCTGCCCGCTGGGTGCTGCACAAGATGCCTCCGGTGACCCGCACCGTCTGCCTGGAATTCTTCGGCCAGGTGCGTGAAGCCGTGCCCTCCATTGTGGAAATCACCGACTATTTCAAACCGGGTGGCGACGGCCACAAGGCCGGGGTGCAACTGGCGGGCCTGGAACACCTGGACGAGCGCTACGTGAAGGCCGTGGGCTACGCCACCAAGGCCAAGCGCCACGGTCGCCCGAAGATGGTGCTGATCGGCGACATCGTCGGCCATGACGAAAACGCGGTGATGACCGCCGCCTCGGAAGTGGTGCGCATGACCAACAGCCGGGGGGCCGAGGGCTTTATCGCCGTGACCCCGGAAACCCGCAAGAAATTCTGGCTGGACCGCTCCCGCACTGCCGCCATTTCCCGCCACACCAACGCCTTCAAGGTCAATGAAGACGTGGTGATTCCCCTGCCCCGCATGGGCGAGTACTGCGATGGTATCGAGCGCATCAATATCGAACTGTCCATCCAGAACAAGCTGGATCTGTGTGACGCCCTGACGGAATTCCTCAAGGGTGATCTGCCCGTCAAGGTGGGCGACACCAGCCTGGACAAGGCCGAACTGATTGGCGACCGGCGTGACCAGGCCCTGGAACACGTGGCCTTCGTCCGCGCCCGCTGGCAGTGGATGCTGGACAACATGGACCTGCCCCTGGCCCAGGCGGAACAGCGCTTTGCCGAGTTCGGCATCCTGGCCACGGACCTGACCAACAAGGCCGCCAATCCCGTCCTGTTCCACCGGCTCCAGGATTACTCCGTACGGGCGTCCTGGAAGAAAGAACTGAAGGAGCCCCTGGACAGCATCTTCAACGGCCCCGTGTTCCAGCCCCTGTCGGGCAAGCTGGATGCGGTGCAGAAGGAAGTGCTGCGGGGCCGGGTGTTCGTAGCCCTGCACATGCACGCCGGGGACGGCAATGTGCACACCAACATCCCGGTGAACTCCGACAATTACGAGATGCTGCAGACGGCCAACCGGGCCGTGGAACGCATCATGCACCTGGCCCGTGGTCTGGACGGGGTCATCTCCGGCGAACACGGTATCGGTATCACCAAGCTGGAATTCCTCTCGGAAGAAGAGATTCGTCCCTTCCGGGATTACAAGGCCCAGGTGGACCCGGAAGGCCGCTTCAACAAGGGCAAGCTCATGCCCGGCGGCGACCTGTCCAACGCCTACACGCCTTCCTTCAGCCTGCTGGGCACCGAATCCCTGATCATGGAGCAGTCGGAAGTGGGGCGCATCTCCCATTCCATCAAGGACTGCCTGCGCTGCGGCAAGTGCAAGCCGGTTTGCTCCACCCACGTGCCCCGGGCCAACCTGCTCTACAGCCCGCGCAACAAGATTCTCGGTACCAGTCTGCTGATCGAAGCCTTCCTCTACGAGGAGCAGACCCGGCGCGGCATCAGCCTGCAGCATTTTGACGAATTCAACGACGTGGCCGACCACTGCACGGTCTGCCACAAGTGCTTCAACCCCTGCCCAGTGGATATCGACTTTGGTGATGTGACCATCGCCATGCGCAATTTCCTTCGGAAGCAGGGCAAGAAGAAGTTCGTTCCCGGCACTGCCGCCGCCATGGCTTTCCTGACCATGAAGGACCCGGCCACCATCAAGCTGGTGCGCAAGTTCATGATCGACTGGGGCTACAAGGCCCAGCGCCTGGGCCACAAGATTGGCAAGTCTCTGGGACTGATCCAGGATTCGACACAGCATCCGCCCGCCACCCTGGGCCGCCCGGAGCTGAAGGCCCAGGTCATCCACTTCATCAACAAGCCCATGCCCGGCGGCCTGCCCAAGCGCACCTCCCGAGCTCTGCTGGATATTGAGGACGACACGGTGATCCCGGTCATCCGCAATCCCCGGAAGACCACGGACGAGTCCGATGCGGTGTTCTACTTCCCCGGTTGCGGTTCCGAACGCCTGTTCAGCCAAGTTGGCTTGGCCACCCAGGCCATGCTCTATCAGGTGGGCGCCACCACGGTGCTGCCCCCGGGCTACCTGTGCTGCGGCTATCCCCAGACCTCGGCAGGCGAAGAGGACAAGGGCCTGCAGATCACCACGGACAACCGGGTCCTGTTCCACCGGGTGGCCAACACCCTCAATTACCTGGATATCAAGACGGTAATCGTCTCCTGCGGCACCTGTATGGATCAGCTGCAGAAGTACCAGTTCGAGAAGATCTTCCCGGGCTGCCGCCTGCTGGACATCCACGAATACCTGATGGAGAAAGGCCTGAAGCTGGAGGGTGTCCAGGGGACCCGCTACATGTACCACGACCCCTGCCACACTCCCATGAAGGTTCATTCGGGCATCAAGGTGGTCAATGAGCTCATGGGTCAGCCCGTGGATCTGTCTGATCGCTGCTGCGGTGAATCCGGCACCCTGGCCGTGACCCGGCCCGATGTGTCCACTCAGGTACGCTTCCGCAAGCAACAGGAAATCGAACAGGGTGCCGCCAAGCTGCGGGCCGACCAGTTCGACGGGCAGGTAAAGATTCTCACCTCCTGTCCCTCCTGCCTCCAGGGTCTTTCCCGTTACCGGGGCGATGCCAATGTCCAGGCCGACTACATTGTGGTGGAAATGGCCAAGCATCTGCTCGGCGACAACTGGATGGCCGACTACGTCAAACAGGCCAATACCGGCGGCATTGAGCGGGTATTGCTGTAATCCGAATGGCATGGGCCTGATGTCAGACCCATGCCTTAGCACTTCATGAGAGTGCTAAACTGGCGGAATTCTGATCTTTCGAGATTGCGGAGCCCGCACCATGACTGCAGCACTCCCTGCCATCCAGATCACCGATATGGAAACCGGCGCCAACCTGATCGCTCAGTTGCCGCTGGCCAATCCTTCCGAGGCTCTGGAACAGATCAACGCCATGCTGGACAGCCTCAAGGCAAGTCCTCCCAGCCCCGAGATTCATCTGGGTATTCTCGAACAGATCCGCATTCCCCTGTGTTTCGTGGCCGAAGAACTGGCCCGGACCTATCACAACAAGGCCCTGCCCCTGGCTGAGCTGGAAGAGTCCCGCTTCCTGCGGGTAGTGGAAACCTGGCGCAAAATGGGCAAGTCCTACAGCTACTGCGCCCAGGGTATCCATGCGGACCCCGAGGACCCCAACTACGCCAATTATCTGGCGGGTATCCTGCACCGCAATCTGTATTACACCGGCGCCATCATTCATGAGCACTACCGGGCGCGCCAGGAACTGCCCCACGGTATCTGGCTGGACCTGCACGGTTATTACGAAACGGCTGAGGAATGGGGCGTTGCCATCGTTCCGGTCGTGGACCCCCTGGAAGGGGAGCAGCACATCACCCATTGCACGGCCAGCTATGTGACCCTGCTGCTCATCGAACTGGCCAGCCCCTACAGCCACACGGTACGGGATCAGAACCTGATCCGGCGTTGGGCTTATCTATGGGCACCACTGGTATCCGTACAGTCCGTGGATTCCGATCTGGAGGTTCCTCCTTTCGTAGTGGATCTGATGCAGGATAAAGCCCTGCACCCGGCCAACAACGGGGTGGTGGCCGAGTCGGCCCGGCGCCTGGATACCAGCCGCCTGACCATGCAACTGGGCCAGGTTCAGACCCAATTGAAGCAGAAAATTCTGCCCTCTCAGCTGGGCCTGGGTGAAGAGACCAATGCCCACGCCCGCAAGTTGCTGGACAAACTTATCGGCCCCTGGACCCAGAGCGCCATCCCCCGCCGCTTCCGGCGTTTCGATGCCACCGGCCAGGTGAAGGTGTGTCAAAGCTTCGAGAACATGCATCTGGCCATCAGCGGTCAGCCCTTCGCCCAACCAGAAGCCGTCCGCACCTATTCCCGCAATGATTTTGATGACATGGCCACCTTCCGCCATATGGTGGAACCGGAAAGCATGCTGCACATCCGGCAGTGCAATCTGGATTACCCGGTGGATAACTGGCAGGTCATCAATCACTCGGCCAATGGCTTTCGCCTGTGCCGTACCGTGGCTGGGCAGAAAATGCTCCATAGCCAGTTGCTGGCCCTCTGTCCCCACGATGGAGATCGGTATCTGCTGGGCGCAGCCAGCTGGCTGATGCAGGAAAACAGCGAAGGCAACCTGATTCTGGGGGTATCCGTCCTGCCCGGCATGCCCAAGGGAGTTGCCATCCAGCCAAGAGATTCGTCCCGGGGCAATGGGGAGCCCTATGTGCGCGCTTTCTTGCTGCCCGCCGTGTCGGCTATCAACGCCCCCACATCCCTGGTCCTGCCTAGCGGCCTGTACCGTCCCGAACGTCACATGGTGTTGTGCGAGGATGAAAAACTTGAGCCCATCACCCTGAAGCACATGCTGCAGCGGGGCGAAGACTTCGACCGGGTCAGTTATGTGGTCAACGAAGAGTATTGATCAAGCCCGGGCCGATTGAACCCGGACCGCATCTTCTCCATAGCGCAGGCGATTCTCGGGGAAGCGGACACAGAAACGGCTTCCCTTGCCCAGCTGACTGTCCACTTCCAGCACCCCCTGGTGGTGGCTCAACACATGTTTGACAATGGCCAGGCCCAAACCCGTACCGCCAGTTTCCCGGGAACGACCCCGGTCCACCCGGTAAAAGCGTTCTGTCAGGCGAGGTATATGCTCAGCAGCAATCCCTATCCCCGTATCCGTGACGGAAAACTCACCACCACCCCGGGTGCCTAACCAGCGAATCTGGATTTCGCCCCCCTCCGGGGTGTAGCGGATGGCATTGGTGACCAGATTGCCCAAGGCACTGCGTAGCTCCTGAGGATTTCCCTGGAGCTGGATATAACCTTCCATCTTCAGACTGACCCGATGCCGCCCGGTGGACAGCACCAGAGCCTCGTCGTACAGACTCTTGAGCAGGGGTTCCAGATCCACCACCTCCTCCCGTTGGGCGACCGTTGTGGACTCCAGCACTGACAGGGTCAGCAGGTCCTCGATCAGGCGTTGCATGCGCCGGGTCTGCTCGGCAATCAGGCCCATGTAGTGTTGGGTCTGCTCAGGTGCGGGCTCCAGATCCGGGTCGGACAGCATTTCTGCAAACCCGGCCACCACGGTAAGCGGCGTCTTCAACTCGTGGGAAACATTGGCCACAAAATCCCGGCGCATCACATCCAGGCGTTCCTGATCGCTCACATCCCGGGACAGGATCAGGTTTTCACCCACGGCGTAACTGACCACTTGGACGAGCAAGGTCTGACCTTCCCGACGGGGGTTGGGGAACACCACCGGGGAGGTGAAATCTCCTCGGACCAGATAGCTCACGAAGTCCGGCTGGCGGATCAGATTGGTGAGGGCCTGGCCCTTGTCCCGATCTGAATCCAGCTGGAAATGCTGAGCCGCATTGGCGTTGATCCACTCAATCTGGCGATGCTGGTTGAAAATGATGATGCCATCCGGGAAGGCCTGCACGGCGCGCCGAAAGCGCTCCAGGGCGTCCGACAGCAGCCGCTGCTGCTCCCGTCGCAGCCGGGCCCGATGGTGCAAGCCGGCAAAGATATGATTCCATAGCCCTCGTCCCTGGGGTACGGGCCGATCAGGCGGACCCTCCAGCCATTTCTGCAGACGCAGCATGTACATGAAATTCACGCTGCTGATCAGCAGCAAGCCGCCCGCCAGCACGGCGAGGCCCCAGACGGGTCCCTGAATCAGCCAGACCGGTAGAACCAGAAACATCCCCAGCAAGGCCAGGGAAAACAGGGCGCTGAACCAGAGGGGGGCCAAGATACTCCCGGTTATTCAGGATGTACGGAGAAACGGTAGCCGCTGCCCCGCACGGTCTGTACCAGGCGGTCGTGACCGGTGGCTTCCAGAGCGCTACGCAGGCGACGGATATGCACATCCACCGTACGCTCTTCCACGAACACGTGGTCACCCCAGACCTGATCCAGCAATTGGGTACGGCTATGGACCCGTTCCGGGTGGGTCATGAAGAAGTGCAGCAGACGGAACTCGGTGGGCCCCAGGACCACAGGCTTGCCATTGCCGGTAACCCGGTGGGTAATGGGATCCAGGGAAAGCCCTTCCACATCCACGGAGTCCTCGGTCATCTGAGGCGCCCGGCGCCGCAGTACGGCCTTGATGCGGGCCATCAGTTCCTTGGGGGAAAAGGGCTTGGTGACGTAGTCGTCAGCGCCGGCTTCCAGCCCGGCCACCTTGTCCACTTCCTCGGAACGGGCTGTGAGCATGATGATGGGCACATCGCGGGTACGCTCATCGGAGCGGAAACGGCGGGCTAGTTGAATCCCGGAAACACCGGGCAGCATCCAGTCCAGCAGGATCACATCCGGCACGGCGTCCCGAACCCGGTTGAGCGCTTGCTCACCGTCTTCGGCGCGCAGGACGGAATGCCCGGCCAGTTGCAGGTTGGCAGCGATCAGTTCCTGGATCGCCGGTTCGTCTTCGACTACGAGAATGTTTGCAGGCATCGTGTTAGACCCCTCTTATTTAATTTTCTGGAGAAGTCTATGAAGATGAGATTACCGAATGATGACAGTCCGCAAGGCCTGGGGCAACTGGGTTAAACTAATGGGCCTTGAAGAGGAGCTGCCATGGCCGGTCTCGACAATTCCACGCCCGTTCCTGAGGACATCCTGTTCCATCAGCAATCCCGCGTTGTGGACATCTCCTGGCCGGGTGGCCAACGTCATCATCTGAGCTGCGAGTTCTTGCGGGTGTTCACCCCCTCCGCAGAAGCCAGGGGCCACGGTCCCGGCCAGGAAACCCTGCAAACCGGCAAACGGGATGTGAGCATCACCCGGATTGAACCCGTGGGCAATTACGCCGTCCGCTTCGTTTTTACCGATGGCCACGACTCAGGCATTTATTCCTGGGACCTGCTCTATAACCTGGGCCAGCACCGGGATGAGCTTTGGCAGGAATATCTGCATCA
>QKDJ01000351.1 GCA_003252145.1 Azovibrio restrictus | reverse complement strand
GGCTACGTGGGACGGGATGTGGACACCATCATCCGTGATTTGATGGAGATTGCCATCAAGGAACAGCGGGAGCGGGCCATGGTGCTCGTGCGCACCCGGGCCGAGGATGCGGCGGAGGAGCGGGTACTGGACGCCTTGCTGCCACCGGCCCGTAATGCTGGCTTCTTCGCAGAAGGGGCTGCCCAGGAAGATAACGGTACCCGTCAGAAATTCCGCAAAAAATTGCGGGAGGGGGAGCTGGACGACAAGGAAATCGAGATTGAGCTGGCCTTGCCCGCCATGCAAGCCGAGATTTTCGCGCCTCCCGGTATGGAAGAACTGACCAACCAGATCCAGGGCATGTTCCAGAACATGGGGGGCGGCCGTAAGAAAAGCCGCAAGCTGAAAATTCGGGAGGCCATGAAGCTGCTTACCGACGAGGAAGCAGCCCGGCTGGTCAATGATGAGGAATTAAAGGCTGATGCCCTGCGTAACGTGGAGCAGAACGGCATCGTGTTCCTGGATGAAATCGACAAAGTGGCCAGCCGCAGCGGTGCTCAGGGCGCCGATGTCTCCCGTCAGGGTGTGCAGCGGGACTTGCTGCCCCTGGTGGAGGGAACGACAGTTTCCACCAAATACGGCATGGTGAAGACGGACCATATTCTCTTCATTGCCTCCGGGGCCTTTCATCTGGCCAAGCCTTCCGACCTCATTCCTGAGCTGCAAGGGCGTTTCCCCATCCGGGTGGAGCTGGACTCCCTGTCCGTGGCGGACTTTGAATGCATCCTGACCCAGACGGATGCCTGTCTGACGCGTCAGTACCAGGCGCTGATGGAAACTGAGGGGCTAACCCTGAACTTTGCCTCCGACGGCATTCGGCGTTTGGCAGAAATCGCCTTTCAGGTGAATGAAAAAACCGAGAATATCGGTGCTCGTCGGCTCTACACGGTGCTGGAAAAACTGCTGGAAGAAGTTTCTTTCTCAGCGGGTAAGGCAGGGGTGGCTCAAGTCCAGGTGGATGGAGCCTATGTGGATGGGAAGCTCGGTGGTTTGGCTGCCGATGAGGACCTGTCCCGTTACGTGCTGTAATTAACCCTCCCGCCAGCGTCCCAGCTGGCGGCGCTCCCGCTTGGTGGGGCGCCCATGGATTTGCGCCGCTGGGTCTTGAGCATAGCTGCGGGACTCTTTGACGGTTTGACGAGCCAGCAGACTTTCCGGCGTTTCCTCATAGAGTAGCCGGGCTTCTGGTGCGGGTCCGCGACGATCGGACAGATTCTGTACCCGGACTTCCCAATGCTGTTCACCGGACTCAATTTGTAGCAGGTCCCCTATGTGGACCTCACGAGCTGGCTTGCAGCGCTGGCCATTTAGTTGAATGCGGCCCAGATCAATGGCGTGGGTGGCCAGGCTGCGGGTCTTGAAAAAGCGCGCAGCCCAGAGCCATTTGTCCAGGCGTAAGCCAGCCATCTCAGGGGATCAGGTGTTCCAGTGCGTAGAGGTCGGCGACCTTTTCCCGGTCGCGGATGACGTGAATCTGATCACCATCCACCAGAATTTCGGCAGCCCGGGGACGGGTGTTGTAGTTGGAGCTCATGGCCATGCCATAGGCCCCAGCCGACATAACGGCCAGCAGGTCGCCGGCTTGGACCGACAGGGCGCGGTCCTGGCCGAGAAAATCACCGGTTTCGCACACGGGGCCAACCACGTCATAAACGACTTGAGCCTGGCCGGCTCTGGGCGTGACTTCAATAATGTCGTGCCAGGCTTCATACAAGGCGGGGCGCATGAGGTCGTTCATGGCCGCATCGATGACTGCGAAGTTCTTGCCCTCGCCGGGCTTCAGGAACTCCACCTGAGTCAGTAGCAGCCCGGCGTTACCCACCAGGCGACGACCAGGCTCCAGAATGATCTTCAGACCCCGTCCCTGCACCATGTTCAGCAGAGGGGTGAGATAACTTTCTACCGTGGGTTGGGCATCCTCGGCGCGATAGCGAATGCCCAGGCCGCCACCCAGGTCCAGATGATGGATGGGAATGTTGCGGGCCTGTAGGGCATCCAGTAACTGCAATACCCGCTCCAGGGCTTCTTCGAAGGGGCTGGGATCCAGCAGTTGGGAGCCAATATGGCAGTCGATGCCTTCGATCTTCAGGTGCGGCAGCGTGGCGGCATGTTCGTAAAGGGCCAGGGCATTTTCAATGGGAACGCCGAATTTGGCGGTCTTCAGGCCCGTGGAAATATAGGGGTGGGTCTTGGGGTCCACGTCTGGATTGACCCGAAGGCTGATGGGGGCCTGCTTGCCCAGACGTCCGGCAACGGCATTGAGCCGATCCAGTTCCGCAGCAGATTCCACGTTGAAGCACAGAATGCCCGCTTCCAGCGCTTGCGCCATTTCGCTTTCGGTTTTCCCCACGCCGGAAAACACGACCTTGGTCGGGTCGGCTCCTGCAGCCAGAACACGCTGCAACTCTCCTCCGGAAACGATGTCGAATCCGGCACCTTGGCGAGCCATCAAATTGAGGATCGCCAGGTTGGAGTTGGACTTGACGGCAAAGCAGACGAGGCTGTCCGCACCGGCCGGGTGTTGGGAGAGAACCTGATGGAATTCGTCCAGGTTTGCGGCCAGCGCAGCTCTGGAATAGACGTAGGTCGGTGTTCCAAACTGGCGGGCGATCTGCGTCAGAGGGATGGACTCAACCTGCAGGCCATCCTGCTGGAAGGAGAAGAAGGGGGCGCCGATGGGGTTCATTCCTGCTCTACTTTCTGCGTGTTAGCATCCGCTGGCTTTTCAGGTGTTGAAGGATGCAAAAGCGGGGTAGCGGGTTTTCCCGCGGGATACTGTAGCGATCCCTTGTAACCGCACGCGGTACACAAGCAGAGCAGAGCGATGGAAGTGATCAGGCGCATCATGATCGAGGTAGAAAAAGATAAGCGAAGGATGGTAGCACAGCATGGATGAGCGGGAATTCAGGGAAAAGGCCCGACCAGGTTTTGCAACATGTGGAGGCTGTTCTGGAGCGCGTCGAGACGGGGCTGGATTACGAGCTGGCTTCGGGTGGGGTACTTGAAATCGAGTTTGACGACGGTTCCAAGATGGTGGTCAATGCCCATCTGGCGGCCCGGGAAATCTGGGTAGCCGCTCGAAGTGGCGGCTTTCACTATCGTTGGGATGGGCAACAGTGGGTTGATACCCGGAGTGGCGAAGAACTATTGAGCACCCTGGGCAAACTGATGCAGGCCCAGGGTGGAGTGACGGTCAACTTTTGAACGTTTAGTCGCTAGGGAAGGGATCCACTACCGGCTTTGCGGGTGCCGAGGCTGGTGCCGGCGGCGCTGACTGGATCAGATCCCGCAGGAACTCAGTTGTTCCCATTTCTTGAGTGGCTGATACGGGGGGCGGAGGGGGTGGAACGTTTTCCGTGTAGAAAATATCGCCCTGGGCCGCAGCAATGCCCTCTGGTTGAGGCAGTTCTTGCTCAGGTACTCCCTTGAGTGCCTGCTGCATATAGCCAATCCAGATGGGAAGGGCCGTGTAACCCCCGGTTTCGCGGCTGCCCAGTTTTTTAGGCTGATCAAAGCCGACCCAGGCGCAGCCTACCGCAGTTTGCTGGAAGCCGCAGAACCAGGCGTCCAGGTAATCATTGGTGGTGCCTGTCTTGCCTGCCAGATCGTGACGCTTCAGGGTGGCAGAGGCGCGTGCAGCGGTGCCGAAGGTGGCCACATCACGTAGCATGGAATACATCAGGTAGGCATTGCGGGGGTCGATGACACGCAAGCCTTCATCGCCCGCTTCAGCAGGAGTGGCTTGGGCCAGGACGCGACCATGCTGGTCGCGGATTTCCTTGACGATATAGGGATTGACCCGGTAGCCCCCGTTGGCAAACACGGCGTAGGCCGAGGCGATCTGCCAGGGAGTGACGGAGCCAGCACCGAGTGCCATGGTCAGATAGGGAGGATGGCGCTCTGCATCAAATCCGAAGCGGGTGATGTAATCCTGAGCGTAAGCCGGGCCGATGGCTTGCAGCACCCGAATCGACACCATGTTTTTGGATTTTGCCAACGCGGTACGTAAACGCATGGGGCCATCGTACTTGCCGTCATAGTTCTTGGGTTGCCAGGCCTGGCTGCCCGTTTCACTGGCCGAAATTACGATGGGCTCATCCTCAACCATGGTTCCAGGCGAGTAACCTTTTTCCAGAGCGGCGGAATAGATGAAGGGCTTGAAACTGGAACCAGGTTGGCGCCACGCCTGGGTTACGTGGTTGTACATATTGCGGTTGAAGTCGAACCCGCCTATCAGGGCGCGAATGGCGCCATTTTTCGGATTCGCCGCTACGAAAGCCGCTTCAACTTCAGGTAGTTGGGCGATGATCCACTGTGAATCCTGTTTTAGCAGCCGAATCACTGCGCCACGACGTAGTTTTTTGTTGGGTGGTGCCTTGTCATCCAACATTCGGGCTGCAAATTTGAGACTTTCACCTTCAACAACAATGGTTTCCCCCCCTCGCATGTAGGCCTTGAGCGATTTTGGGGTGGCTTCCAGAACCACGGCGGGAATCAGGTCTTCAACGGAGGGGTAGTCCAGAAGCGCCACGTCCATGGCCTCTTCCAGATCGCCGTTCAATTGCTTCAGGTCCAGATAGGCTTCGGCACCTCGGTAGCCTTGGCGACGGTCGTAATCAAGCACCCCTTTTCGCAGGGAGTGGTAAGCCGCTTCTTGTTCATCCTTGCTGATGGTCGTGATGACTTGCAGGCCGGCGGAGTACACATCTTCGGGAAAGCGCTCGGCAGTAATTTGGCGGGCCATTTCGGCCACGTACTCAGCGTGAACTGCATACTGGCCAGCATCACGTTTTACGATCAACGTTTCGTTAAGGGCTTGCTGATACTGTTCTTCGTTGATGAACTCCAGCTCGCGCATGCGCTTCAATACATATTCCTGACGGATACGTGCGCGCTTTGGGTTAACCACGGGATTGAAGGCGGAAGGTGCTTTCGGTAGGCCTGCCAGCATGGCGGCTTCTGCAACACTTATTTTTGCAAGTGGCTTACCAAAGTAAATCTGGGCGGCAGCGGCAAAACCATAGGAGCGTTGTCCCAGATAAATCTGGTTGATGTATAGCTCAAGAATCTGGTCCTTGCTCAGGCTGTGCTCAATCTTGATGGATAGCAGGGCCTCGTACAGTTTCCGCGTCAGGGTCTTTTCCGAACTGAGGAAAAAGTTGCGGGCGACTTGCATTGTGATAGTAGATGCGCCTTGGCGCTTGCCTCCGCTTATGAGATTGGCATAAGCTGCGCGCAGTATGCCCAGCGTATCAACCCCGCCATGTTGGTAGAAGCGTTCGTCTTCAGCGGACAGGATGGCCTGTTTCATAACGTCTGGTACATCCTGGATGCGCACTAATGCACGACGTTCTTCTCCGAACTCGCCAATGAGTTGTCCGTCACTGGTATATACGCGGAGTGGTACTTTGGGGCGATAGTCGGTCAGGACTTCCAGACTAGGCAGGTTGGGGTAAGCCAGAATGAGGATGATCGCAACGATAGCGATACCCATGGCGACAAGACCAAGGATGAACAGAAAGGGGTAAAGTATGAAACGAAGGGCGGAGGGCATGAAATGACGACTTTCGTTGAGGCAGTTGGGCATTATACGCTGCCACCTATAAGACAAATAAATTGCTTTACAGTGTCAAGGGTTGTTGCTAGGATTTAACGTAAATTATTGGTTGTTATTGTAACTTCCGATTTTTAATAGATATTTTCGGGGGTCCGGTGCAATTCGATCTGTCTTTCTTCAATCCCAAAGCGCGCTCCCTGCTCGGGTTGGATATTTGTTCATCTGCCGTCAAGATGGTGGAGTTGTCCGCTGCGGGCAAGGACGAATACCGGGTTGAGCGTTACGCTATCGAGGTGCTTCC
>QKDJ01000070.1 GCA_003252145.1 Azovibrio restrictus | reverse complement strand
CAGAATCGCAGCGATACCCCCTGGTATTCCCACACCCGGCTTTACCGCCAGCCCCGGCGTGGCGACTGGGAAACCCCCTTGAGACAACTGGTCCAGGACCTGGCAGAACGCATCCAGCAGCACCAAAAAAGCAGCTAGCTCAGGCTCAGGAAGCGCCTTCGATGTAGTAATCCACACGCCCTCGAGGCGCCAGGTATTCCACCACCGCCATGGGCAAGGTCGCCGGACTCACGGAGGCTTCCACCTTCAGATCCGTATCCCGCAGGTCCAGCAAAATGGCCTCGGCGCGGGGTACGTCCGGATCGTGCAGCATGATCAAAGGATGCAGCAGATCATCCGGATTGCCTTCCACCACCAGACCTACCGCCCCATTGTTGAGCTGCACGAAACTCCCGGGAGGAAAGACCCCCAGGGTTTTCACGAAGGTCTGCAACAGTTCCGGGTCGTAGCGCTTGGTCTCCTGGCGGAACATCATGCCCAGGGCCTCGGCAGGCGTCTTGGCCTGCTTGATATCGAAGGGATTACAGAGATTGTCGTAGCGGTTGGCAATGGCCACGATACGGGCCAGACGGGGGATTTTCTCTCCCGCCAGCTTGTTGGGGAAACCGCCCCCATCCCATTGTTCATGGTGACAGGCGATGATGTTACGGGCCGGGGTGAGCATCTGCTTCATCCCGGCTACCGCCTTGATGCCATAACCCACGTGGGCTCGATAGAACTCCTCCTCGGGAGGCGTACGGCTGGCGGCCCTCAGGATGCGAGGAGGAATCTCACCCTTGCCCGCATCGTGAAACAGGGCCCCCTGCCCCAGATTCCGCATTTCTTCGGCTGTCAGCTTGAGACGTTGCCCCAGCAACAGGGAAAGCACCATCACATTCAGGGCATGGAAGGCCAGACCATGGTCCTTGCCTTTCATGTTGACCAGATGGATGGCCACGCTCTCTGCCCCCAAAAGACCATCCACCATGCGATTGACCATGGCTTGGGCCTTGTTGTGGGCCTCCTGGGGACGGGAGTTCATGTCCTTCAAGACCTCGGAGGCAGAGGCTGCCTCCTGCTCGAATTCCCGCTCCCGGCGGGCCAGGCGGTCCCGCTGATCCTGAACCCGGGCAATGCGCTGGCGCTTCTCGTCCAGCATGCCGGCCAGGGCCATGCCGCCGAAATCCATTTCCTCTTCATGCTCGCTGGCCTCGGGCAGCGGTTCGGCCGTACTGCGCTCCGGGTCCCAGAACACTTCCTTGATACCCATTTCCAGCAGCGCCGCAATCTGCTTCTCACTGGCCAGGCGGAACTGGTTAAGCAAAAAGGGATGCTTGAGCCAGCCCACGTCGGTCAGGGAAATGAACACACCCGGTTGCAGGCGATTGACGGGAATGGCGGGCATGATGGGAGGACCTCAACCAGCCACAAGACCGCGGGTCAAGTCGGCCTGAATATCCTGCACGGCTTCCAGACCCACGGCGATGCGCAGCAGGCCGTCGGAGATACCGGCCGCGGCACGGGCCTCGGGACTGATGCGACCATGGGTGGTGGTGGCCGGATGGGTGATGGTGGTCTTGGTATCGCCCAGGTTGGCGGTAATGGACAGGAGCTGGCAGTGATCCACCACCTTCCAGGCCGCCTCCTTGCCACCCTTGACCTGGAAGCTGACGATGGCGCCGCCAGCCTTCTGCTGGCTCATGGCCAGGTCATGCTGGGGATGGGAAGCCAGGCCGGGGTAGAACACCCGTTCCACCTGGGGATGGGCTTCCAGCCAGGTGGCCAGTTCCAGGGCGCTGGCGGACTGGGCTTCGATACGCAGCTTCAAGGTCTCCAGACCCTTCAGGAGCACCCAGGCATTGAAGGCCGACAGGGTGGGCCCCGCCGTACGCAGATACTTGAAGACCTCTTCCGTCAGCTTCTTGGGACCGCAGACGGCCCCGCCCAGCACCCGGCCCTGGCCGTCCAGGTACTTGGTGGCCGAATGCACCACCAGGTCAGCCCCCAGTTCCAGGGGACGTTGCAGGATGGGGGTGCAGAAACAGTTATCCACCGCCACCAGGATGCCGTGCTTGTGGGCAATGCCGGACAAGGTGCGGACGTCGGCCACCTGGGTCAGGGGATTGGAGGGGGTTTCCAGGAAGAAAAGCTTGGTCTCGGGCCGGATGGCAGCCTCCCAGGCCGCCGCATCGGTCTGGGGCACCGTGGTGCAGGTGATGCCGCAACGGGACAGGATATTGCCGAACAACTGCAGGGTGGCACCGAACAGGCCATTGGAGGCCACGATGTGGTCGCCTGCCTTCAGGTGTGCCAGACACAGGGCCATGATGGCGGACATGCCGCTGGAGGTGGCCACGCAATCCTCCGCCCCTTCCAGGGCTGCCAGACGCTGCTGGAACATGCTGACCGTGGGGTTGGAGAAGCGGGCGTAAACATTCCCCTCCTCTTCCCCGGAAAAACGGGCAGCCGCCTGGGCGGCGCTCTTGAACACGAAGCTGGACGTCAGGTACAGGGCTTCCGCATGCTCGCCAAACTGGCTGCGCTCCTGGCCCGCACGAACGGCCAGGGTTTCCAGTTGCAGGTCAGACCACTCCATCAGTCCTGGCCCTCATCGGGCGCCAGACCCAGCACCATCTGGCGGGAACCGGTGCCATCCTCATCGTTGGACTTGGGCTTGCCGCTGCGCTTGGCTTCCACACCGTTCAGGTATTCGGGGGTCACATCACCGGTAATGTAGCAGCCGTTGAAACAGGAGGTGTCGAATACCTTCAGGTCCGGATTCAGGGCAGTGATGGAGGCCTCCAGAGCCTCCAGATCCTGGTACACCAGGGCGTCGGCACCGATTTCCTTGGCGATTTCCTCGCCGGTCCGGTCCGTGGCGATCAGTTCCGCCCGGGTGGGCATGTCGATACCGTACACATTGGGGTAACGAACCGGGGGGGCGGCGGAAGCGAAATAGACCTTCAGAGCACCGGCAGCCCGGGCCATTTCCACGATTTCCCGGCTGGTGGTGCCGCGCACGATGGAGTCATCCACCAGCAGCACCTTCTTGCCCTTGAATTCCTGACCCACGGTATTGAGCTTCTGGCGCACGGATTTCTTGCGCATGGCCTGACCGGGCATGATGAAGGTCCGGCCCACGTAGCGGTTCTTCACGAA
>QKDJ01000232.1 GCA_003252145.1 Azovibrio restrictus | reverse complement strand
CTTCCAGCGGCAGCGATGCCCGGCTGGTGAACGACGAAGGCATTCTGGCGGACCGGGCCCTGACCCTGGATGTGACCGGCGACATCCTGGACCGCTACCTGCGCCGGGCCGCCAAGAGCATCAAATACAAGGCCGAGGACGAGGTGGAAGCTTCCCAGGCGGAGATGGACAAGCACCTGTTCACCCGCATGCCCATTCACTTCTACCTGTTCATGTTCCACCTGGACCTGCACCACTATCTCTGGGTCCATGTGGATGACGTACATCCCTACGAATACGAGCCGGCCCTGAAACAGAAGCTGATCCTGCCCGAGGAACAGACGGACCTGATCGACATTCTCACGGCCGAAATGGACGTGCTCATGGATGACATCGTGGCGGGCAAGTCCGGCGGCACCACGGTGCTGTGTGCCGGTCCCGCCGGGGTGGGCAAAACCCTGACCGCCGAGGTCTATTCGGAAATCATTCGCCGCCCCCTGTACCGGGTCCATTCCGGGCAACTGGGCTTGAATGTGGCCGCCATGGAAACGGCCTTGAAGGAGGTGCTGACCCGGGCCCAGCGCTGGGGCGCCATCATGCTCATCGACGAGGCGGATGTGTACATCAAGCGCCGGGACGACGACATGACCCGGAATGCGGTGGTGGGGGTGTTCCTGCGGGTGCTCGAATACTTCAATGGCCTCCTGTTCCTGACCACCAATCGGGTGGATGACATCGGAGGCCAGAAAGCGCATCTGGCGGGTCATGGCCGAACAGTTCGCCCTGGCCCTGGATGAGGAACTAATAGTGGTGCTGGCCCAGCGTTTCCCGGAAGCCACGGGGCGGGACATCAAGGGCCTGGCCAAGCTGGTGGCCAAGTACTGCAACCAGAAACAGGTGCCCCCCGACTGGGAAGCCTTCCGCAAGTGTTCCCTGTTCCGGGGCATGGACGTGCAACTGGTTTAGGGCCGCAAGCTACCGATCGCAGGAACAGCCGGGGGCGGGTGGCCTGGCTTTCTGGTAAATTAGCGCTCGCTAATTTTATCGGGAGTGCCCATGTTTAAACCTGCCCACGAACTGGTCCTGGAGGCCAAGAAGTCCGTCACCGAATGTAGCGCTGCAGAAGCCCAGACCCGGCTCACGGAGCCCAAGACCCTCATCATCGACGTGCGGGAACCGGATGAATACCGCCAGGGCCATCTGCCTGCCGCCATCAACATTCCCCGGGGCCTGCTGGAATTCAAGATTTCCAGCGATGCTGCCTTGCAAGAGCTGGAACGGCCCCTGCTCGTGTATTGCAAGACCAGCGGCCGGGCGGCTCTGTCCACTGTGGCCTTGCAGAGCATGGGCTTTACGAACGTGGTGTCCCTGGCTGGCGGCTTCGATGCCTGGGCCGCAGGTGCTTACCCGGTTACCAAGCCCAAGGACGTGTCCTTCGAGTAATCAGCGCGCCGAACTTTTGCAGTGCTGCTGGTAGTGGGCTGGGGGATGGTGGTGATGGGAGCCTGCTAAAGGCCCCTATGCCCAGGACCCCGAGATTATGGGATTTCCCACCTATCGGTTCTTTGCGGCGTAGGCTTCCTGGGCCGCGCGAATTACGTCGGCTTCCAGCACCTGGGTATCCACCCCGCTGAAACCGGACATGTGGATTTCCTCGAAGTCTTCCGCAGCGGAGGCTTCGGCGGTGTCTTTGGCCTTGCTGTAACCGTTACGGATGGCCTTCAACTGGGCCATCATGATTTCCGGTTCGGTCAGGCCGGTTGCCATTCCCTCGGGCAGTTCTGCCCCCATTTCCAGTAGCAGGGTGATCACCTGGGGCTTTTTGCTCTTGATGGCCATGCTCAGGGGGGAGGTGGGGGCGCTGTTGTCCGGGCGATTGATGGAGGCTCCGTGCTGGATCAGTGCCCGGGCAATGTCCACATGGCCCATGAAGCAGGCCATGCCCAGAGGCAAGCCTGGGTCTCCCTGGCCATCGTCAAACTCGGCTGGAATGCCGGCATCCAGTTGGGCGCGCACCTGGTCCAGTTGGCCGGCACGTATGGCTTTGAGCAGGGAAAGTGGGTCGGGCATGGGGATTTAATACGAAGGTATGAGCGTCAGTAAGGGAGTATAGGTGCGGCATCCCCAGCGTGTACGCACATTTTCTCAAATGGACAGGGGCGAAGCCCAGACTTTATGATGCCGGTCTGGTTGGGCGGATGGTAGGCCCGATATTTCACGAGGAGGCGCAACATGGCACTGATGGATTTCATCAAGAAGCAGTTTATCGACATCATCCAGTGGACCGAGGAGGATGGCGAAACCGTGGCCTGGCGCCATCCCATGCAGGATTTCGAAATCCAGTACGGGGCCAGCCTCACGGTGCGTGAATCCCAGATGGCCGTGTTCGTCAACGAAGGTCAGGTGGCCGACGTATTCGGCCCGGGCATGTACAAGCTCACCACCCAGACCCTGCCGGTACTCACCTACCTGAAGAACTGGGACAAGCTGTTCGAGTCCCCCTTCAAGTCCGATGTCTATTTCTTCAGCACCCGCCAGCGCCTGGACCGCAAGTGGGGCACGCCCAACCCCATCACCATCCGGGACAAGGAATTCGGTGCCGTGCGTCTGCGGGCCTTTGGCATCTATTCCTACCATCTGGTGGATCCCAAGGTTTTTCATTCCACCATTTCCGGCACCATGGCTCGGTACACCACCGAGGAGTTGGAAAGCCAGTTGCGCAACACCGTGGTGGGCCATATGGCCGATCTGTTCGGGGAGTCCGGCGTGGCCTTCCTGGACATGGCGGCCAATCAGGATGAATTCGGCCAGGCCTTGCGCCAGAAGATCAGCCCCCTGTTCGAGAGCTATGGTCTGGCGCTGGACAATCTGGTGCTGCAGAACATTTCCCTGCCTGATGAAATCCAGAAAGTGCTGGATACCCGCATCGGCATGAACGTGATCGGCGACATGGGGCGCTACACCCAGTATCAGACCGCCAACGCGATTCCCCTGGCAGCCCAGAACGAGGGGGGCATGGCGGGCATTGGTGCCGGTCTTGGCGCCGGCATGACCATGGGACAAGCCATGGGGCAGGCGATGATGGGTGCCATGCAGCCTGCAGCAGGGGCCGCCGCTCCCGCAGCTGTTGCAACTTCCGCTGCACCGGCCGCCACAGCTTCTGGCGGCACCGTGTCGGCGGATGAGGTGGTGGCCACCCTGGAAAAACTCCATGCCCTGGTGGGCAAGGGCATCCTGAGTCAGGCGGAGTTCGATGCCAAGAAGGCCGAACTGCTGCAAAAGCTGAGTTAAGTCCCGGGAATCCTGCTGTCCATGGCTCGTACTGCCCAGTGCCCCTCCTGCGGGGCCTCCGTCACTTTCCGCTCGGCCGCCTCCGTACTGGCGGTCTGCGAGTATTGCCAGAGCACCCTCCTGAATCAGGATGGGGCTCTGGAGAACCTGGGCAAGATGGCCGCCCTGGTGGAGGATCGCTCCCCTCTGCAACTGGGGGCCGAGGGGCGCTACCAGGGCGTGCACTTCGCCCTGGTGGGGCGTATCCAGCTTCACTACGAGCAGGGCCTGTGGAACGAATGGCATCTGCTCTTTGATGACCAGCGCACGGGCTGGCTCTCGGAAGCCGGGGGCCAGTTTGTCCTCTCCTTCCTGGAGTGGGTGCCCGATGCCATCCCCGCCTTTGCCAGCCTGAAGCCGGGGGACGGGGTGAGCCTGGGGGGCTCCACCTGGAGCGTGACCAATCTGGAGAACGCCCAGTGTGTGGCCGGGGAAGGGGAACTGCCCTTCAAGGTAGGCGCGGGTTACCCGGCCCCGGTGGCGGATTTACGCTCCGGCAAGCGCCTGGCCACCATTGATTACAGTGACGGAGACGAGGCGCCGCCCCTGGTGTTCTTCGGTGAGGTGGTGGATTTTCCCAGCCTGGCCTGGAACAACCTGCGGGAAGGTATGCCCCTGCCCACCGGCCCCAGCCTGCAGGTCAAAGCCCTGCAATGTGCCAATTGCGGCGCCCCTCTGGAAGTGCGCCACGAGGGCATTCTGGCCATAGGCTGTGCCCAGTGCGGTAGCGTGACGGACCCGGATACAAAAAAACTCATTTCCAAGCTGAAGGGCAAGGAGATGCTGGTCCAGCCTCGTATTCCCCTGGGCCAGGTGGGCAGCTTCCGGGGCGAAAAGCTGGAAGTCATCGGGTTCATGCAGCGTTTCATGACCGCCGACGGTCAGCGCTATGCCTGGCGGGAATATCTGCTGGCCCGAGTGGGCAAGCCTGGTTATCGGTGGCTTACTGAATACGATGGTCACTGGAATGTGGCCGATGTGCTCGACGACGTGCCCAGCAGCCTGAACTCCCGCTTCAAGAGCGGGCCGAGCCTGGATCAGCATTATCAGAACCAGCGCTACCAGCATTTCCAGACCTACAAGGCCCAGGTGGATTACGTGGTGGGGGAATTCACCTGGCGGGTCCAGGTGGGGGAGGTGGGCTATCTGGCCGATTACGTGGCGCCGCCCCTGCTACTCACCCGGGCGGCTACGGACAAGGAAATCAGCTGGAGCTTGTCTGAATACGTGCCCCACACGGAAATCCAGCAGGCCTTCCGCCTCAAGGCTCTGCCCGAACCCCAGGGGGTCTACGCCAACCAGCCGTCCCCGGTGGAGGAGCGGCATCGCAAGGTCTGCCGTCGTTTCTGGATCTTCCTGGCAATGGCTCTGGTGCTGCAACTGGGCCTTTGGGCGTTGGATGAAGAGGGAATTTACGTAAAAGAGAGTTTCTCCCTCCAGGCTAATGGGGACGAGCCCCTGGTGAGCAAGCCTTTCGTGATCAAGGAAACCCTGCCCACCTTGCTGGTGGAAAACAAGACCAGTGTGTCCAACGACTGGGTGGGCCTGGGGTTGGTGCTGGTCAATGAACAGACGGGCGAGGCACTGTATGGCAGCCAGGAAATCAGTTACTACTGGGGCACGGATGGGGGCGAAAGCTGGAGTGAAGGCTCCCCGGATGGGGAGGTGGCGTTCCGGAATGTTGCTCCCGGTACCTGGCGCCTGATGCTGGAACATGAAATGGATACGGTACGCACCCAGACCATCGGAGATCAACTGGTGGTGCGCAAGGGCGGTTCCAGTTGGAGCAACCTGATCCTGCTGCTGGTATTTCTGGCTGCTTTTCCCATTTACACCCGCTGGCGCATGTTTGCCTTCGAAGTGGCCCGCTGGGCTGAGAGCGATCATCCCAAGATCACCGAGGGGGATGACGATGATTGATGCCCTGGGGAGTGACCGTCCATGAGCCGCGTCTACGTTTTTCTCGCCGTGCTGGCCCTGGGGGGATTCAGTTGGGCCCAGCACAACGGTTACAGCCTGTTCGACAACGTGGCCTCAGGCCGCAGCAGCGGTGGCGGCGTGCGCAATATTTATCACAAATAAGGAGGCTTCCATGCCTGAACTGTTCAACTTCCAGCTGCTCCTCAATTCCCTGATCTATTCCGTATTGGGTGTGGTGGTGTTCTGGGTGTCCTTCATCATCGTGGACAAACTCACCCCCTACGAGTTGTGGCGGGAAATCGTGGAGCGCAAGAACCAGCCCCTTGCCATTGTCATTGCCGCCATGTGTCTGGGCATCGCCATCATCGTGGCCGCCGCCATCCACGGGTAAGCCTCCTTGCAGAGAGAAGTTTCCTCGGCCGGAGAGGACCCCCGGCCCGCCTCCCTGTTGCAGCAGGCCCTGCTGGTTTCGGTCTTCATCATTGCCTCCTGCGGCCTGGCCTATGAGTTGGTGACGGCCTCCCTGGCCAGTTATCTGCTGGGGGATTCCGTCACTCAGTTCTCCACCATCATCGGGGCCTACCTGTTCGCCATGGGGGTGGGCTCCTGGCTGTCCCGCTACGTGGGAGGCAATCTGGTCCAACGCTTCATCCAGATCGAACTGGCCGTAGGGGTGCTAGGGGGCTTTGCCGCCGTGGGTTTGTATCTGGCCTTTGCCGCCCAGATGGGGCCCTTCCGCATCCTGCTTTATCTGGCGGTGCTGGCCGTGGGCATCCTGGTGGGGTTGGAGATTCCCCTGGTCATGCGCATTCTCAAGGGTCAGGTGGCTTTCCGGGATCTGGTATCCCGGGTGCTGGCGGTGGATTACCTGGGGGCTCTGGCCGTATCCCTGCTGTTTCCCCTGTTCCTAGCCCCCTATCTGGGGCTCATGCGTACCGGGCTCCTGTTCGGGCTCCTGAATGCGGCCGTGGCCCTCTGGGCCCTGAAACTGTTCCAGACCCACCTGCCCAAACGTCACGGCCTGGGTTGGGCCACGACCTTGAGTATCGCCCTGCTGCTGGGGGGCTTTGCCGTGGCCGGAAAATTGTCCGACATGGCAGAACGCTGGCTCTATGCGGACGATATTGTCTATTCCGAAAGCACCCCTTACCAACGCCTGGTGATTACCCGCTGGCGGGATGATCTGCGCCTGTTCATCAACCAGAATCTGCAGTTTTCCTCCAAGGACGAATATCGCTACCACGAGGCCCTGGTGCATCCGGGGCTGGCTTCCTTGCCCCGGGCCGGCCGGGTGCTGGTTCTGGGCGGCGGGGATGGGCTGGCCGTGCGGGAAATCCTGCGCTATCCCCAGGTGAATGCCGTCACCCTGGTGGATCTGGACCCGGCCATGACCCACCTGTTTTCCACGGCCCCCTTTCTCACGGATTTGAACGGCAATGCCCTCAATGATCCCAAGGTCCATGTGGTCAACGACGATGCGGTTCGCTGGCTGGAGGACAACCCGGAAGTCTTCGATTTCGTGGTGGTGGATTTCCCTGATCCCTCCAGCTACGCCCTGGGCAAACTCTACTCCACGGCCTTCTATCGGCTTCTGACCCGGCATCTGGCTCCTGGGGGACGGCTGGTGGTCCAGTCCACCTCTCCCTATTACGCCCGGCGCTCTTTCTGGACCATTGCCGCCACCCTGGAATCCGTAGGGCTAAAGACAGCCCCCTACCATGCCTTGGTGCCCAGTTTTGGCGAATGGGGCTATGTGCTGGCCGGGCGGGAGGCCTATAGGGTGCCTGAACGTTATCCCGAGGGCCTGCGTTTCCTGACCCCGGCCATGACCCCGGACCTGTTCCGCTTTTCTGCCGACATGGATCGGGTGCCTGCCGAGCCTAATCGCCTCAATGAACAGAATCTGGTGCGCCTTTTCGAGCAGGAATGGCATGGGGTAACCCGGTGAGCCTGGCCTGATGCAGCGTCGGGAATTTCTGGCCCTGTGCGGGGCGGCCGCCCTGGCGGGCTGTAGCAAGGGAGCACCGCCTCTGCCGCCTGGAGAGCTGGGGGGTATGAATTTCAAGGCCGGGCATCGCCTCTGGAGCCCAGGGGCGGAGAGTCAGTCCGGGATAGAGGAAACCCGCCAGGTGGGGGTGTTGATCGTCGGTGGGGGCATCGCCGGCCTGTCGGCAGCCTGGCGCCTGGAGCGGGCGGCTTACCGGGATTTTCAGGTTCTGGAGCTGGAAGATGTGGCCGGGGGCAATTCCCGTTCCGGGGCCAACGCCATTTCCGCCTATCCACTAGGCGCTCACTACTTGCCCCTGCCTAACCCGGAAGCCCGGGTGGTGCGGGCCATGCTGGCCGACTTTGGTGTCTTGCAGGGTGATCCGAACGCGGCAAACCCCGCGTACGACGAAACCTATCTTTGCCATGCGCCCCAGGAGCGGCTCTATCGTCAGGGCATCTGGCAGGAAGGGCTGGTGCCCCGCCTGGGGGTAAGCAGGGCCGAACTGGACGAGCAGGGCCGCTTCTTCCAGCAGATGGAGACCTTTCGCCAGGCCCGGGGCCGGGATGGGCGCCGCTACTTTGCCTTGCCTCTGGCCCACGCCTCTCGTGACACCGCTCTGGACGGTCTGGACCGTCTCAGCATGCATGACTGGATGCGCCGGGAAGGTTATGGAGGCGAAGGGCTGCACTGGTATGTGAATTACGCCTGCCGGGATGATTACGGCACCGATTACCGTCAGGTCTCGGCCTGGGCAGGCATTCATTACTTTGCCTGCCGTATGGGCCATGGTCAGGGGGCGGACGACGTGGTGCTGACCGCCCCTGAGGGCAATGGCTGGTTGGTGAAACGGCTGATGGAACGTTTATCTGGCCGCGTGCAGACCGGACAGATGGCCTTGCGCCTGAGCCAGCGTCCAGGCAAACCGGTAGAGGTACTCACCGGGCAAGCCGCAGGCGGGCCGGGTGTCCGTTACCTGGCCGAACATGTGATCTGGGCGGCGCCCCTGTTCCTTCTGCCTCGCGTGGTCGAAGGCTTGCCCGACCATCTGGGCAACGCCCTGGCGCCCTTGAGCCATGCGCCCTGGATCGTGGCCAATCTGAGTCTTTCTTCCTTGCCCGGCGCTGGCGCCGGTGCTCCCTTGTCCTGGGATAACGTGCTCTACGATAGTCCCGGTCTGGGTTATGTGGTGGCCACGCACCAGCGGATTCGCCGGGCCCCCGGCCCTACGGTGCTGACCTATTACCGCCCCCTGTCGGAGCTGGACCCTCGTTCGGCCCGGACTCGCCTACTGGAGGCCAGTCGTGATGATTGGGCCCAGGCCATTCTGGCGGATTTGTCCCGGGCCCACGGCCATATCAGGGAACAGGTGAGCCGTCTGGATGTATTCCGCCACGGCCATGCCATGGCCCGTCCCCTGGTGGGCTTGATGCGGGATGGGCGGCGGGACACCTTGTCCTCCGCCTGGGGCCGGGTGTGGCTGGCCCATGGGGATGTGTCGGGCCTGTCCCTGTTCGAGGAGGCCAGCCACTGGGGCGTCCGAGGGGCCGAACAGATTTTGTCCCAACAAGGCGCTCCCCTGCACGAGCGCCTGGCCTGAACTCAGGCTTCCGTTTTATTGGCGGGGGCGCCCAGGCGCAGGGATAGTTCCTTGCCGGCTTCCATGACTGCCAGAGCAATAGGGCTGTTCCAGTCATTATCGAAATGACCCACGGAGCCCAGGGCTGTGATGGCCGCCACCATGGCGCCGTTGTGGTCGTAGACCGGGGCGCTGAAACCGTTGATACCGGGGGTCATGCTGCCGCTGGCCCGGGCGATGCCCCGTTTGCGAATTTCCGTGAGGCTCTTTTCCAGATTGGCCCGCAGGGTGCCCACGGCCACATTGCTGCTCTTGGCGTTGCTCTGCAATTCCTCCTGCAGCAGGGTGCGCAGGTAAGGGCTCTTGGAGAAAGCTGCAAAGGCGCGGCCGGTGGCCGAATTGGTCAGGGGCAGCACAGCGCCGGGGCGCAGGTTGATGGTGATGGGCTCGCCCGGGTCGGCCCAGCGCACAATGGTGGCCCCGTGGGAGCCCCAGACGGCCAGGGCCACGGTTTCGTGTATCTGCTCGCAGAGGTCTTCCAGGATGGTGTCCGAGAGCCGTACCGGGTCCAGGCGGGCCAGGGCCGAGAGGCCCAGTTCCAGACACCAGCTGCCCAGGTCATAGCGTCCCGAACGCCGGTCCTGTTCCACCAGGCCCAGGCGCAGGAAACTCACCAGGTAACGGTGGGCCTTGGCCGGGGCCATGCCGGACTGGGCGGCCAGATCCTTGAGCATCATGGGGCGGCCATGTTGGGCCAGTACCTTGAGAATCTGGAAACCCAGTTCTATGGACTGGATACCCAGCCGCGAATCACTGCTGCGTTCCATCAATTGTTCTCCTGAGGGCCGGTGTTTGGGGCCGGACAAATACGGGTCGGGGCTATAATGCCGTCAGCTTATAGGCTTCGTAGGTTGCAAGTTTAATGATTATTGAAGGGAGATAGGTCAATGCGTGCGGTCATGGTGGCAAATCCCAAGGGTGGAGCAGGCAAAACGACCCTGGCAACCAATCTGGCAGGCTATTTCGCCAACCAGGAAATGAGTGTGAGTTTGTGCGACCTGGACCGCCAGCAGTCCTCCCTGCGCTGGATGGCCTTCCGGGATCCCGGTCTGCCTTCCGTGACCGGCTATTTCGGTGGCAACCAGATGCTCATCAACCTGCCTCAGGAGCCCGACTGGGTGGTGCTGGATGCCCCGGCCGGCTTTCAAGGCTACAAGCTCAATGACTACCTGCGGGCCGTGGATCGGGTCATCATCCCCGTGGTGCCCTCCATCTTCGACATGGCGGCCACCGAGGATTTCCTCAACTCCATTCGTCAGGACCTGCGGGGCCGTGACGCCAAGATCGGTATCGTCGCCATGCGGGTGGACCCTCGCACCCGTGCAGCGGCCATGCTGGAAGAGTTCCTGAGCCATTTTGACATCCCCATTCTGGCCTACCTGCGCAACACCCAAAACTACGTGAACGTGGCTGCTGCCGGGCAAACCATCTTTGATCCTCCTCGCTCCAAACACAAGCGGGACAAGGAGCAGTGGGGCAAGTTGCTGGAGTGGCTGGAAACTTGAATCCTGAAAAAGCTTGACAGAGGTTAGGGTGCTCCCTATAATCTCACCTCTCTGACGGACGCGGGGTGGAGCAGTCTGGCAGCTCGTCGGGCTCATAACCCGAAGGTCGTAGGTTCAAATCCTACCCCCGCAACCAAGGCTTTTTAGCGGAAGTCAGAGAAGCAATTTGCCCGGTGCAAAACCGGGCTTTTTGTTGAGTTTGTACCGATAGTTCCTCGATAGCTCAGTCGGTAGAGCGCCGGACTGTTAATCCGTAGGTCCCTGGTTCGAGCCCAGGTCGGGGAGCCAGCTTTCTAGGCCACAGACCATTCTGGTCCTAAGGCTATCCCGGAAAGCCCATGTGGCTCAGTGGTAGAGCACTCCCTTGGTAAGGGAGAGGTCGGCAGTTCGATCCTGCCCATGGGCACCATCTTCAGTTTCCCGCTTTCATACGTAGCACCCAAAAGATTGCTTTGCCAATTCGGCAAACCTTGGTTTCAGTCTGCTCGGATGATTACGTCTCCTGGCATTTTCGTCAGCCGATTTGGCTGTTGTCGGCCAATGGCGGTAATACAGGCTCATCCTTGGATACACGGTGACCCGTGCATGGGGTGGCACTATATGTAGTGGTTGATTGTATTGCTTTCCACTATCCCTAGTTTTATTTGCCTTGACGCCAGTCTCCCGGAAACTTTAGAGTAGAACCCGTTGAAGGTTCCCCATCCGGGGATTAAAAGGGAATTCGGTGCCAGGCAAATGCCTGAAATCCGGAGCTGCCCCCGCAACTGTTATCGGCGAGTGCTTCGCCATCCTCTGCCACTGGATGCGTCCGGGAAGGCGGGTGAAGCGCACTGACCCGAGAGCCAGGAGACCTGCCGCAACGTCCTTCCAATCAACGATGGGGCGGGGTGTCCCTGGCGAAAGGTCTGTACGTGTCGCGGTTCGTTTGCATTTCAGAAGCTTACGTCTCTACGGGATTTTCCCGGGGTAACGCTCGCCTTGCTTCCGCTACGCTCTTTCGATTCTCCGCCCCTCATTCCGGAGAATCGTCGTGTCCTCGAACGTCCTAGCCCTTTCTGCCAACAGCGAATCCGCGCTGGCTGCACTCCAAGTCATCCGCCGTAATGGTGCTGTGGTTGCCTTCGACCCGGAGAAAATTTCCGTTGCTGTGACGAAGGCCTTCCTAGCCGTCGAAGGCACTCAGAGTGCGGTTTCCTCGCGGGTGCGTGAAGTGGTTGCCCTGCTGACAGAAACCGTGGTCCGTTCGCTGACCCGCCGCTTGCCGGACGGCGGCACAGTGCACATTGAGGACATCCAGGATCAGGTCGAGCTGGCCTTGATGCGTTCTGGCGAACATGATGTGGCGCGTGCCTATGTGCTGTATCGCGAACGCCGTTCCAACGAGCGGGCCGCGCTGACCGATGTGCAGGGCGTACCTGAACTGCATGTGACGGTCGATGGCGAGCGCCGGCCGCTCGACGCTGCTGCCCTGCTCGCTAGTTGCGAAGCTGCTTGTGCCGGACTTGCAGGTGAGGTGTCGGCCAAGCTCATCCTCGAACATGCCCTGAAGAATCTCTACGATGGGGTCGATATGGCGGATGTGCAGCAGGCACTCATCCTGTCGTCGCGGACCCTCATTGAACGGGAACCGGGCTACGACTTCGCTACCGCCCGATTGCTGCTGGCCAGCCTGAGTCAGGAAGTTTTCGGACACTCGGATGCTATCCAGCCGATTGCGCAACACTATGCTGATTACCTGCCGAGCTTCATCCGGCGTGGCATTGACGCCGAGCTGCTCGACCCGCGTCTGATGGATTACGACCTCGGCCGTCTGGCCGCCGCGCTGAAACCGGAGCGCGACCACCTGTTCGGCTATCTCGGCTTGCAAACCCTGTACGACCGCTACTTCCTGCACATCGAAGGTCGTCGCATCGAACTGCCGCAAATCTTTTTCATGCGCGTTGCCATGGGCCTGGCACTTAACGAAATCGACCGCGAAACCCGGGCCATCGAGTTCTATGACCTGATTTCCAGCTTCGACTTCATGTGCTCGACGCCGACCCTGTTCAACAGCGGCACGCTGCATTCGCAACTGTCGTCCTGCTACCTGACCACGGTGGCCGACGACCTCGACGGCATCTACCAGTCGATCAAGGAAAA
>QKDJ01000073.1 GCA_003252145.1 Azovibrio restrictus | reverse complement strand
CCATCAACGAGGTGAAGCGCCTCATGGCCGCCATGGAGCAAGGGGACCTGACCCAGAACATCAATGGCGCCTATCAGGGCGACTTCCTGGTCTTGAAGGATGCGGTCAATAACACGGTGGGCCGCCTCTCCGACACCGTCGCCCAGGTGAAAACCGCCGCCGATGCCCTGACCAATGCGGCTGGCCAGGTCTCGGCCACCGCCCAGTCCCTGTCCCAGTCTTCTTCCGAACAGGCAGCTTCCGTGGAGGAGTCCTCTGCCTCCGTGGAAGAGATGTCCGCCTCCATCAACCAGAATGCGGAGAACGCCAAGGTCACCGACAACATGGCCTCCAAGGCCGCCAAGGAAGCTTCCGAGGGTGGCAAGGCCGTGACCGAAACCGTGGGCGCCATGAAGAAGATTGCCGAGAAGATCGGCATCATCGATGACATTGCCTACCAGACCAACCTGTTGGCCCTGAACGCCGCCATCGAAGCCGCTCGGGCCGGTGAGCACGGCAAGGGCTTTGCCGTGGTGGCCGCTGAAGTGCGCAAGCTGGCTGAACGTTCCCAGGTAGCTGCCCACGAAATTGGAGATCTGGCCAGCAACTCGGTCCATCAAGCCGAGCAGGCCGGCCGCTTGCTGGATGACATGGTCCCCACCATCAACAAGACCTCCGATCTGGTTCAGGAAATCGCATCGGCTTCCCAGGAGCAGTCTGCCGGGGTATCCCAGATCAACAACGCCATGAACCAGTTGAACCAGGCTACTCAACAGAATGCCTCCGCATCTGAAGAACTGGCCGCCACCGCCGAGGAATTGGGTGGTCAGGCGGAACAACTGCAGGACATCATGGGCTTCTTCAAGCTGGATGAAACCCTGTCCCACCTAGGTAAGGCTACGAGCCACCGCCAGCAAGGTAGCCAGCCCTCACGTCCCCAAGCCAGGATGGCTAACGTGCGAGATGCTGGAGACTTCGAGCGTTTCTGAGTTTCCATCTTGAGCTATGCCCATCTGTCTTCTCGGGATATCGAGCGCCAATCGCGTAGCGTGGCGCCGGGCGCCTGGGCCATTGAAACGGAGCAACCCCTATCCACCCTGCTGGGATCCTGCGTCGCGGTCTGCATGTACGACCGTGCTGCCCGGATCGGTGGGCTGAACCATTTCATGCTACCCAACCTGCAGCGCACCCCCAATAGCGAGGAAGATGCCCTGCTGGCCGGAGACTATTGCATGGAGGCCCTGCGCAACGGCTTACTGGCCCGGGGCGCAAAAAAGGCTAGGCTGGAAGCCAAGGCTTTTGGGGGGGGCACCATCATCGGCAGCCTGGCTCAAGGCATGAGCATCGGGCGTCGTAATGCGGACTTCGCCCGGGACTGGCTATCCCGGGAAAGCATTCCCCTGATCGCTTCGGATTTTCTCGGCCCCTGGTCTCGCAAGATTCTGCTGGTCCCGGAAAATGGTGATGCCTACTGCCGCCGCATGGTCACCAGCATGGCAACCGATTCCCTGATCAAACGGGAAACGGCCTATGCCGATACCCTGGCACGCCAGATTGCCAATCGGCAGCCCACGACCGACAAGAAAATCGAACTTTTTTAGCGTATTGCAAACCTATCGCCCATGAGCCCTCAGGCCACCATTACCGACGAAGAGTTTTCCCTCTTTCAGCGGCTGATCTACAAGATTGCCGGCATCAACCTTTCTGACGCAAAGAAAGTGTTGCTGGTGGGCCGCCTCACCCGCCGGCTGAAAGCCAATCAACTGGAGACCTTCGGTCAGTATTACCGGATGCTGGCCACAGGTAACCACCCGGAAGAATTGCAAATCATGGTGGATCTGCTGACCACCAACGAAACCTACTTCTTCCGGGAACCCAAACATTTCGATTACCTGCGGGATGAAATCCTGCCCCACTATCGTGGAGAGCGGGCCCCGTTCCGGATCTGGAGTGCTGCCAGTTCCACTGGCGAGGAGGCCTACACCCTCTCCATGGTTTTGGCTGAACATCTGCCAACCAATCCCTGGGAAATCTTTGGCTCCGACATCAGCACCCAGGTGTTGGCCAAGGCTGCCAAGGGACACTATCCCCTGGGACGTCACGAAGGTATTCCGCCGGCCTTTCTCAGCAAATACTGCCTCAAGGGTGTGCGCGCCCAGGAAGGCACCTTCCTGATTTCCTCCAAACTGAGGGAACGAGTACGGTTTGCCCAGGTGAATCTGACCCTGCCCGTGGACTCCAGTCTCGGGGACTTCGACGTCATCTTCCTGCGCAATGTGATGATCTACTTCGACCAGCCCACCAAGACCAAGGTCATCCAGAATCTCATGCCGCGACTGAAAACAGGCGGGCACCTGTTCATCGGCCACTCGGAAACCCTTGCCGGCATTCCCGTCCCACTGAAGGTGGTGCGTCCCACCATCTATCAGAAAACATGACCATCCCGTCCGGCACCCCAGTCCCCCAGGTTTTTCTGGATCCCGGCGAACTGCATTTCGGCCAGGCCCCTCTGCGCATTTCGACCCTGCTGGGCTCCTGCGTATCCATCACCCTCTGGCACCCGGCACGGCGCCTGGGCGGCATGTGCCACTACGTTTTACCCAGTCGCAAGCAACGGGGCGCCAATCCACTGGATGGCCGCTACGGGGATGAAGCCTTTTCCCTGCTACTGCAGGACATCCAGAAGGCTGACTGCCGCCCGGAATCCTTCCAGGCCAAGTTGTTTGGGGGCGGCATCATGTTTACCGGCCCCGGAACCCAGCCAGACATCGGCACTGGAAATGTGGAACAGGGGCGAGTCCTGCTGCAGCGCTCCGGCATTCCCCTCATCTCAGAACACGTAGGTGGCGAAGGCCGCCGTAAACTCACCTTTGATCTGGAAACCGGCCATGTGTGGCTGGCCTTTCCCGAAGGCAAAGGTGCCCATCGCAGGAACCCTCATGACTAACAAAATCAAGGTAATGATCGTCGATGACTCGGCGCTGGTACGTCAGGTCGTCTCTCAAGCCCTGGCCCAGGATCCGGGCATCGAAGTAATCGCCACGGCCTCAGATCCCCTGTTCGCCATGGACAAGATGAAAAGTCTCTGGCCTGACGTGCTGGTGATCGACATCGAAATGCCTCGCATGGATGGCCTGTCCTTCCTGCGCAAGATCATGAGCGAACACCCC
>QKDJ01000179.1 GCA_003252145.1 Azovibrio restrictus | reverse complement strand
CGCAACACTGTTTGAATTTGCGGCCACTGCCGCAAGGGCAGGGATCATTACGCCCCACCTTGGCCCCCTCCCTGCGAATGGGATCGGGAATGTGGCGATGGGCCTCCCAGAAGTCAAAAACCGACTGAACCAGATCCGGCAAGGCTTCCTGGGTCTGGGCAATCCACTTGGCCTCTTCTGCCGGAGACATCCAGGGCTCCCCAGCCGCAACCACATCCTCCTTGAGGCTGCCATTGAGCAAAAAGAAGCCTTCCATCAGGGTTGCCAGATCTTCCCCATGGGCCCCGGCCGCCTCGTACCAGGGTTGTTCCCCCATACCCGAACCATACAGATAGGCATCCACCCAGGTGGCGTAATCCAGATCCTCACCTTCCTCATCCAGGGGGTAGAGCAAGGGCGCCACGCCTTCATCACTGGACAGGCCATGGGTCACCTGGGCCTGCAAACGCAGGATCAGGGACAGGGCACGGGCTTCCTGATCCGCATCGGCGAAGGCTGGGCTCCCCCAGACCTCCGGCAGCCAGACTTCCATGCCCACGGGCTCGGGGCCACTGGCCAAAGCGCAAAAGAAGGCCTGGAGCTGGTCCAGCCCCATGGCGTCAGCCGCCAGCATTTCGGAATCCAGCAAGGCCTCCAGCTCATCCAGCTCGGCTTCACTCAAGGGCATCATGTTCATAGGGTTCTCCATCCCGGGGGACTCAGGTGCTTCGCGAAGTAGGGTTGTCGCCATGCCGGACCAGACTCACCACCAGGGTGATTACCGTCAGGGGCAGCACGTAACCCAGCATGATGCTGGAGTAGGCGGGCAAGTCTTGATGGTGTTGGGCCGACAACACCAGATAGGCGGTATAAGCCCCATAGTAGGCCAGGAACACGCCACCTTCCCAACGGGCAATTTCACGGCCCGTCATGGCTATGGGCAGACAGGCGAAGGCCACGGCCAACATCACCCAGAGATCGAAGTTACGGGCCACTTCCGAAACAGGCAGACCATCATTGGACACCACCCCGGCCACGCCCAACACGGCAAAGATATTGAACACATTGCTGCCCACCACATTGCCCACGGCAATATCTCGCTCGCCCCTGAAAGCGGCTACCAGGGAAGTGGCAATTTCCGGCATGGAAGTCCCGATGGCCACCACGGTCAAGCCAATCACCAGATCACTGACACCAAAGGCCCGGGCCACGGCTACGGCCGCATCCACCAGCCAATCCGCACCCAGCACCAACATCAGAAGTCCCACCAGCACCAACAGAATCTGCACGCTCCAATGGGCGTCCCATTTGCTGGATGTATCCGGCATGTCATCAGCAAACTCTTCCAGTGTTGCCAGACTGGCCCGGCGGGACTGACGTACCAGGAATACGGTGTAGGTCACTACCAGGGCCAACAACAGGAAGGCCTCGCCACGCCCGATCCAGCCATCCAGAGCCAACACCACCAGCAGCAGACTGGCGCCGATCATGATGGGAATTTCCTGGCGGATCACCTGCTCAGCCACCAGCAGGGGCGTGATCAGGGCTGACAAGCCGAGTATCAGCAACACATTGGCGATATTGCTGCCCACCACGTTACCGATGGCCAGATCAGGAGATCCACTCAAAGTGGCGCCGGTGGAAACTGCCAGCTCCGGCGCACTGGTGCCGAAGGCCACCACGGTAAGCCCCACCACAAGCGGTGAGATGCCCAAGGTCAGGGCCAGACGCGAAGCACCTCGCACCATCACGTCCGCGCCGATGGTCAGTACCACCAGCCCGAGAAAGAACATCAGCACATGAGTCAGCATCAAAAGCCCCGTTTATTGCTGTGCAAACCAGGCATCAGCCGCCGCTACAGTCGCCGCAATATCGGCATCCGTATGGACAGCCGAGACAAACCCGGCTTCAAAAGCGGAAGGCGCGAAATAATGCCCGGCCTCCAGCATGGCGTGGAAGAAACGGTTGAAAGCCTCCTTGTCGCAGGCCATCACCCCATCGAAGGTGGTAGGACAACTTTCTGCAAAATAAAGTCCGAACATGCCACCCACATTCTGGGCACAGAACTTTACCCCGTGCTTACGGGCTGCACTCGTCAGCCCTTCGCAGAGGCGCTGGGTGCGGGCCGTCAGGCTCTCGTAAAAACCGGGAGCCTGGATCAGCTTCAAGGTGGCCAGACCGGCGGCCACCGCCACCGGGTTACCGGACAGGGTACCGGCCTGATACACGGGGCCCAGGGGGGCGATCTGTTCCATGATTTCCCGCTTGCCGCCAAAGGCTGCCAGGGGCATGCCGCCGCCCACCACCTTACCAAAGGTGGACAGGTCCGGCTTGATGCCAAACAGGCCCTGGGCAGACCCCAGAGCGACGCGGAAACCGGTCATCACTTCGTCGAAAATCAGCACGGCACCGTGCTTGGTGGTCAGTTGCCGCAGAGCCTGAAGGAATTCGGCGCTGGGCTTGATCAGGTTCATGTTACCCACCACCGGCTCCAGAATCACCGTGGCAATCTTGTCCCCGTGTTCCACAAAAGCCTGGGCCAGGGCAGCCGGATCGTTATAGGGCAGCACCAGGGTGTGCTTGGCCAGGTCCGCAGGCACGCCGCCGGAAGAGGGATTGCCGAAGGTGAGCAAACCGGAACCCGCCTTCACCAGCAGACTGTCGCTATGACCGTGGTAACACCCCTCGAACTTCACCAGCATGTCCCGCCCCGTATAGCCCCGGGCCAGACGGATGGCACTCATGGTGGCTTCGGTACCGGAGGACACCAGACGCACCATGTCCATGGAAGGCACCAACTTGCACAGCAGGTCGGCAATTTCCAGCTCACCTTCCGTGGGAGCGCCGAAAGACAAGCCTTTCACGGCTGCCTGCTGCACGGCGGCAATCACTTCCGGATGGGCGTGTCCCAGAATCAGCGGGCCCCAGGAGCCCACGTAATCCAGATAGGACTTGCCGTCCGCATCCCAAACCCGGGCGCCAGCCCCCTTTTCGAAGAAACAGGGCACCCCGCCCACGGAACGAAAAGCCCGAACCGGGGAATTCACCCCACCAGGAATGTGTTGCTGGGCGCGCTCGAAAAGCTGCTGGTTGCGAGAGGTCATGAATACTCCTTGAAATACTGTTGATAAGTTGCTGCCCGGGCCCTGATGGCCTCGGGATAATGCATAT
>QKDJ01000260.1 GCA_003252145.1 Azovibrio restrictus | reverse complement strand
TTCACCAGGATGCCGCGTTCTACCAGCATCTCCAGGCCCTTTTGCTGCGGCTCGATGAGGATGGCAGCGGCTTCTTCACCCCGGATGCGGCGGTTTTCCCAGTAGATCCACGGATAGATCTGGGCGCCGATCTTGGGATCGAGGCAGTTGATGGTGATGGTCACGTGATCGATGTTGTGCTTGGCGATCTCGTCCACATACATGGGCAGGTTGAGCCCGTTGGTGGACACGCATAACTTGATGTCCGGGGCCCGTTCGGAGAGCTGTTGGAAGGTCTCGAAGGTGCGCTCCGGGTTGGCCAACGGGTCTCCGGGTCCGGCGATGCCCAGTACGGACATCTGGGGAATGGTGGCGGCCACGGCCAGCACCTTCTTGATAGCCTGATCCGGGTTCAGGAGTTCAGACACCACGCCGGGGCGGGATTCGTTGGCGCAATCGTACTTGCGGTTGCAGTAGTTGCACTGGATGTTGCAGGCCGGGGCCACGGCCACGTGCATACGGGCGAAGTAGTGGTGCGCTTCTTCCGAATAGCAGGGGTGGTCCTGGACCTTGGCGCGGATATGATCCGGCAGGTGGGCGAGGGCGTCGGGCGCAGTGCCACAGCCGCTGGAGGAGCAGCCACCACCGGATTCGGCGGGGGCCGTATTGCTGATCACGGGCAAGTCCACGATTTGGCTCCTATGAAGTTTCTGAGGAAGCCTTCAGCAATCGCTGTGCCAGAGTTGTAAATCTTTTAAAAACAATCGCTTGTTGATTTTGCCAAGGATGGCTGTGCACCCTTGTTGTGCAGCTTGTCGTGAAGGTGACAAGCTGCGAGTAGAACCAGGGGTCAGGCCTCCGGGGGCTCCTTGGCCTTGGGAGCGGCTTTGGCCGTGCTTTTCCGGGGGCGGCTCTTGGTGGTGCTGCCCTTGGTGTCAGCGCTGGCCTTGCTGGCGCTCTTGCGCGCTTTGGGCGTGGCAGGGGCTGGCGCCTGCTGGGGTTCCGGGGGGGCTGTCGGCTCTGCGACAGAGGGTGCGGATTCCTCCTGGGCCTGCTTCGGAGGCTCATCCTTTTTGGCCGCGCCCTTGCTGCGGCTGGCGGCACTACCCCGTCCTCTGCGGGCCGGTGCTTTCTTTTCCGGTGCCGGCGTTTGCACGGTACTTTCTTCTGTGGGCTGGGTGTCTACCGAGGGGGCGGCGCTGGCTTCAGGAATTTTGCCAACCGCGGCAGGGGGCGCACTGGTGGCGCTTTCCTGCTGGGCTTGCTGGCGGAATACGTAGGCCCCGGATTTTTCGTCACGGCCGAAGGAAATCAGGCCTCGATTCTGGGCCTCCTCCAACAAATTGCCGAAGGCCTTGAAGCCGTAGTAGGACTCGTTGAAGCCTGGATTACGGCGTTTGATGGCTTCCTTCAAAACCGAGGCCCAGATTTTTTCTATATCGCTACGCTCGGCCATCAGGTCCTCGAAGGTGGCCACGGCCAGTTCGATGCCCTTGGACCGCAATTCTTCCTTGCGCTTTCTATCTTCGTCGCTGCGCCGACCGCCGCTTTCCTTGGGGGCATCCTTGCGGGTGGCCGCTCGTTTGGCTTCCCGGTCACGCACCAGATCGTCGTAGAAAATGAATTCGTCGCAGTTGGCAATGAGCAGGTCGGAAGTGGATTGCTTCACCCCCACGCCAATCACCTGCTTGGCGTTTTCCCGCAGCTTGGACACCAGGGGAGAAAAGTCGGAATCCCCGGAAATGATCACGAAGGTATCCACGTGGGCCTTGGTGTAGCAAAGGTCCAGGGCGTCCACCACCAGGCGGATGTCGGCGGAGTTCTTGCCCGACTGGCGCACGTGGGGAATTTCGATCAGCTCGAAATTGGCCTCATGCATGCCGGCCTTGAAGCCCTTGTAGCGGTCCCAGTCGCAATAGGCTTTCTTCACCACGATGCTGCCCTTGACCAGCAGGCGCTCCAGCACCGGCTTGATGTCGAATTTTTCGTACTGGGCGTCGCGCACCCCCAGGGCGATATTTTCGAAATCGCAGAAGAGGGCCATGCTGACGTTGTCGGGGGATGAAGCCATGATTTACTCCGGAGGGCTGTGCTGGCGCGGTCTCCCTGGGAGCCGCTATCGCGAGGCTGTCCATGATAGCCATTCTCCCGGAGGGTGGGGTGTATTGTTGTGGCTTGTAGTGTTCGCTCCGGGATCGTATGGAGTACGACACGATGTAACCTTTTCCGACTGGAAATACCGATGGTCCGCCTTGATTTTGCAATCCGGCTTCACTACGACATTCAAGCCCCCGGGGGCGATTTCATCTTCAATTTCCACGCAGCGCGCAGTTCGTGGCAGAACATCATTCAAGAATCCCTGGAAATCAGTCAGCCTCTGGCCATGCTGATGCATACGGATTCGGAGACTCGGGCTCGTTATCTGCGCTTGAGCGCTCGAGCCGGACAACTATCCCTGGTGTATCAGGCGCAACTGGAGCTGGTTCAACATCGTGCCAATCCGGCGGATGTGGCGGAAATTCCGGTGGCCCAGTTGCCCCCCGAGGTGCTGACCTACCTGTATCCCAGCCGTTATTGCGAATCCGACCGCCTGGTGTTGTTGTCCATGCAGCTCTTTGGCCATCTGCCCCAGGGCTATCGACGGGTGGAAGCCATTCAGGCCTGGGTTCGCCAGCAGGTGAGTTTTGTGGCTGCCAGCAGTAATGCCACCACCACGGCGCTGGATACCCTCAATGCGGGTCAGGGGGTTTGCCGCGACTTTGCCCATCTGATGATTGCCGTGTGCCGGGCCGTGAACATCCCGGCCCGATTCACCACCGGTATCGATTACGGGGCAGACCCGGCCCTGGGGCCTACGGATTTCCACGCCTACGTGGAGGTTTACCTGGGGCATCGCTGGTACATTTTTGATCCCTCGGGAACGGCCATTCCCATGGGCTTCATCCGTATTGGTACCGGCAGGGACGCGGCGGATGCGGCCTTTGCCACCATTTTTGGCGCGGTGACCTCCGAGCCGCCCGACATCTCCATCGTGGCCCATGAAAATCCCGATCGGGGCTGGGTGCTACCGGTCCATTGCCCCGAGGCTTTGTCCACGGATGCAGGTTAGGCGTGCGCGCTGCAATCTTCCGGTAAACTGCCGCACCTTTTTGTCGCGAAACTGCCATGACCTTCTCAAGCCTTGGCC
>QKDJ01000026.1 GCA_003252145.1 Azovibrio restrictus | reverse complement strand
TGGCGACCAGCAGGACCATCGGGGGAATAGAGCTTGTCGATGCAGAACTCGGAACGATGGGTGTTACCCGTCACATCGATAAGCAGGTTGCGCAGCAGCCGGTCGATGAGCCAGGGAGGGGTGTAACCGCCAGCTTCGGGAATCTGATTGAAGGCCACTTCCAGTTCGTAGAGGCTGTCGTTCCGCGCCTCATCCACCCGGGGTGCCTGACTGGTGGGCCCGATGAACAGGCCCGAGAACAGGTAGGAAAGGCTCGGGTGGTTGTGCCAGTAAGAGATCAGGCTCTTCAACAGATCGGGGCGTCGCAGGAAGGGAGAGTCCAGGGTGGAAGCGCCGCCCAGGACAAAGTGGTTGCCCCCGCCGGTGCCCGTATGGCGCCCGTCGATCATGAACTTTTCCGTGGTCAGCCGGGTTTCGTGGGCGGAGTCGTAAAGGTGGGTGGTGCGTTCCACCAGTTCGTCCCAGGCATTGGCCGGGTGGATATTCACCTCGATCACACCGGGATCAGGGGTGACCCGGAAATGGGCCAGACGGGGATCGGAAGGCGGCTCGTAGCCTTCCAGTACCACGGGCTGGTTCAGTTCCTCGGCAGCCGCTTCCACAGCAGCCAGCAGTTCCAGGTAATCATCCAGGGCGCCGGTGGGCGGCATGAACACATAGAGCTTGCCATCCCGGGGCTGGGCGCACATGGCCAAACGGGTGATCCAGGCAGCGGACTCCTTGGACAGGGGCGCACGTTCCGGGTCCATGGCTTCGCCGGGCCCGAAGATGCCGCTCAGCACGTCCTTGATGGGCTTGCTGGCCTTGCGGAACTGACCACGGATTTCCGCGTGGCTGCGCAGGGGCGGACGGGGCTGAGCCGGGTCCGGCTGATGCACGTAGGGGTAGTCGGACTTGCTGGTCCAGGGTTGGGAATCCAGGGGCAGCCGGTAACCCATGGGGGAATCCCCGGGAATCAGGTAGCAACGCTCGTCCCGCAGGAACCAGGGGCCGGTCTGCCACTGGCCCCATGTGTTTTTCATGATGGGGAACACGTGACCAATGGTCTGGGTCAGGCCCTGCTCGAAGACCCGGCGCAGACGGTCCCGCTCCAGGGGATCATCCACCCGGGAATCGAAGGGGTCCACGTTGCCCGGCAGGCGACGTTCCCGCCACATGTAATAGAACACGTCCTCGAAGGTGGGGAACACGTACTTGGGCTCCAGGCCCAGGTTTTCCGCCACCCGGGCCAGGAACTGCTGGCTGTGCAGGTCGGTGACCCCGTAATCCAGCTTTTCGTTGGCGTAGAGGCTGGGGTTGCTCCAGATGGGCTCCCCGTCCTTGCGCCAGAAACAGTTGAGACTCCAGCGAGGCAGTTGCTCGCCGGGATACCACTTGCCCTGGCCAAAATGCATCAAACCTTCGGGCGCATATTTGTCCCGCAGCTTGTGGAACAGGTCGGCCGCCAGCACCCGCTTCTTCGGACCCAGGGCATCCGTGTTCCATTCAGCCCCATCCGGGTCGTCCACAGAAACAAAGGTAGGCTCGCCACCCATGGTCAGGCGCACGTCCATGGCGGACAGGTCCCCATCCACCCGGTGGCCCAGGGCTTCGATCAGGGCCCACTGCTCTTCCGTGTAGGGTTTGGTGACCCGGGGAGCTTCCCAGATACGGGTTACGTTCATCACGTGCCCGAACTCCACCTCGCACTTGTCCACGGCTCCGGTGATGGGAGCGGCGGAGGACGGCTCGGGGGTACAGGCCAGGGGAATGTGCCCTTCCCCGGCGAAGAGACCGGAGGTGGGGTCCAGACCCACCCAACCGGCGCCAGGCAGATACACCTCGCACCAGGCATGCAGGTCGGTGAAGTCGGCCTCGGGACCGGAAGGGCCATCCAGACTCTTCACGTCGGCGGTAAGCTGGATCAGGTAGCCGGACACAAAACGGGCGGCCAGACCCAAGTGGCGCAGCACTTGCACCAGCAACCAGGCGGAATCCCGGCAGGAGCCGGAGCCCTTTTCCAGGGTTTCTTCCGGCGTCTGCACCCCGGGCTCCAGGCGGATGGTGTAGGCCACGCTCTGTTGCACCTTCTGGTTCAGGGCCACCAGGAAATCCACGCTGGGCGTGGGCGTCCGGTCCACGCTGTCCAGATAGGCCTGGAAACGGGAGCCGCAATCCACCGGGTCCGTACGCTTGTAGAGGTAGGGCGCCAGTTCGTGGCGCTGCCAGTCCTCATAGGCGAAAGGAATCTTCTCCGCGTAGGGCTCCAGGAAGAAGTCGAAGGGATTGATGACCGACATTTCGGCCACCAGATCCACTTCCACCCGGAATTCCCGGGTGGGCTCCGGGAACACCAGCCGGGCCAGCCAGTTGGACTGGGGGTCCTGTTGCCAGTTGATGAAATGGGTTTCCGGCGTGACCTTGAGGCTATAGGACAGAATCCGGGTACGGGAATGGGGACAGGGACGCAGGCGAACCACCTGGGGGCCCAGGTTCACCAGCTTGTCGTAGGTATAGTGGGTAACGTGATTGAGGGCGACGTGGATGGACACGGTGACTCCCTTGAGTGCGTTAAATTGATCTGAATTACTTGAAGTCGTTCCAGTCCGGGTCGGGCAGCTCGGCAAAGGCATGCCGCAAGCTTTCCCCCCACTGGTTGTGGATGTGATCGTAGTAGGCGTTGTCCTGGGTGATCACATGATGCTGGGCAATCTTGAGGGCATCCCGCTTGTAGATCACCAGATCCAGAGGCAGGCCCACGGACAGGTTGGAGCGAATGGTGGAATCCATGGAAATCAGGGCGCACTTGGCCGCCTCGTCCAGGCTGGTCTTGCGATTCACCACCCGGTCGATGATGGGCTTGCCATATTTGGCTTCACCGATCTGGAAATAGGGAGTTTCCTTGGTGGCTTCGATGAAGTTACCCGCTGCGTAGATCATGAACACCCGGGGTTCCTCCCCCTTGATCTGCCCGCCCAGCACCAGGGATGCATTGAAATCGATGCCGAAATCCTTGAGGGCTGCCGCATCCCGCTCGTGGATTTCCCGCAGGCAGTCCCCGATATGGCGGGCTGCCTCGAACATGTTCTTCACCTTGTGGAGATTAGCGCCCTTCTTGCTCTCCAGCTTTTCCCGCAACAGGTTAACCACCGACTGGCTGATGGACAGATTGCCCGCCGTCATGAGGATCAG
>QKDJ01000349.1 GCA_003252145.1 Azovibrio restrictus | reverse complement strand
CTTGGAGAAGACCAAGACCTCAAAGAGGTAGACCACCGTGGCGAGAACCACGGCCACCAAGAGCTCACGGCCAGTGAAATTAAGACTTTCAAGCATGTGGGAGCATCATCAAATACACGTTATTGGACCCGGATAGACAGATTACGGCAGCCTGCCAGGAGACTTGAATCCTTCCTGCCTAGGGAAAAGCTTTAACCAGCTCCAAACCGCAGATCAATCCACTTTGTTTGCCCTGGAGGAAAAGCTTGCGGATGAACTGGGGTTCCTCGCCCACCATTTTGCTCAGACGAGCGCCGTATAACCCATTGATTCGTCGATAGTCTGCATTACGCAAGGCGGCACAGCACCCCCACACCGGCCCTTTCCAAAGGGTGAGATCCCCCGATTTGACCTCTGCATAGCCAGCATCCAGGTGCATGCTGTGGGTCGTACCGCTGGCCATGGAGAGTCGTGTCGGCTCGATGCCGATATAGCCGAAGTCCGGAAACGCCTTCAGGTGATCTTCGAGGATCAAATCAAAGTGCTCCGGGAATGCCACGACGTTGTCATCGATCTCCACCAGGATTTCGCCCTTGGCCGCATCCATGATCTCGCGGTAGTAATCGATGGATTCATTGCGGAAATTCCAATGCACCTGGGTGATGCCATGGCGCTTGAGTACCTCTGCCGTATGGTCGGTGGACGCATTGACGCCGACGATGATCTCGTAATCCTCCGAGCCTGCCTTTGCCTTCAGGGCAGTCAGGCAGCGATCCAGCAGATCGGCACGATTCCAGGTCAGGATGCAGAAGCTGAAACGGTGGCGCGGTTTGAAACTCTCCAGCCGGGTATGCGCCCGCCTGAGCAGGGCGCGATATTCGATATGCTGATCAGTCGGGAGAAAGCCAAGGTACTGGCCCGCCTGGTCGAACATGCCAAAGTAGAGCATGAATTCCAGGGCCATATGGCTACCCGCCAGATTGCCAGGAAAATGCTGGATCACCTGCCCGACCATGTCCTGGCCGAGGCCGACGGACTGACTCAGGGGCATGGCGGTGAATACCTTGTAGAGATACTGGACCAGTCGATCCAGGGGCTCCAGCAAAGATTCAACTGAACACAGCCCTTTCAGCTCAAGGCAGGCCTCGTCAAAACGCTGGCTCCGGAGTGCATGAAGGGCCTGGAGCCAGGCAAGCGCATGGGGATGTCCGGACACGCCAAAATGGGCCAAAGCCTTGGCGTCCAGCGTATTGGGTTCTGCATTCCAGTAGTCGGAAAGAAATGCAATATCCCGATCCAGCCGCCCCGCATCCGGACTATTCATACCTTACGAGGACGGATTCAGCCCTGCCTGGGAAGAGCCATGAGCAAGGCCCTCTGGCAGCGCGGCGGACTTATTCGGGATCACCGCGCAAACCAGCGGCGATGTTGCGGTTGATATTGATGAGGATGTCCAGCTTGTCAGGGGCCGGATAGGCCATGACCTCGAAGATCCGGCGATCGACGAAGATGCTCAGAGCAAGCAGATTTTGTTTGATCTCAGGGGGCAAGGGGTTGTCCGCAGCGGACACTTCGGACTGGAAGAAACTCCAGACCCGCTGGTTGTATTTCAGGGCTTCATCAAGCATGGCCTCATGGTCGGCCTCGGACCAGGTCTGCTGAACCATTTGCAGCCTCAAGGCCGCCTTGTCCAGCACGGAAGCCTCCAACTCGCGTCCGGATAGCGTGGACTTTTCAACGCTTTGGTAGGCGTCAAGCGGGTTGGCTGGCATTTGTCACTAACTCCTTCTCATATTGAATGAGGTCCGTCGTCTGCTTCAGCGCCTGGTAGTAGCGCCCAGCCAGAACCTCTTCACTGATGGAGGCAATCATCTCCGAAGTGCTTGGCGCCGCCGCAATGACCTCCTTGACCAGCGTCCAGTACAACTGGTGGTAGTGGGCCAATCTCCCAGGTTCCATGTACATGAGCTGAATACTGAGATAAATGCGCTTGCAAGGCGTGTTGGCCTCGGCCTCCGTCATGATGTCTTTTTCCCGAAGGATCGGGACGTCATTCAGTACGGAGAAAGTACTCCGACTGTCTCCATTAACGAGGACAGCCCCCCCCACAAAAAGTTTCTCGTGGGGCTTCAAATCAAGCCGCAGCGGCATACTCCAGTTCCTTATTCTCTATAGTCCGATGGCAAGAATCGCACTCATACTCAAGCCCATGCCTTTGGATGAGTCCGAGGCCACAAATCCGCGTATCTCCCCGGCTTGGGCCTGGGCATGGATTTCAGCGTCCTGCCCCTGGTTGGGCCCACCGACGAAATCTACTACGTCTTGCCACAACTTGCCTTGAGCATCATGGACTTTATCCTGCATCTGCCGAATTACCTGTAACGCGGACTGTACCTCCTCGTCACTGGCTGTGGCGGCATCCAGCCCGGGGATGGGCGTATCCTGTTTCAGAGGATTGGCAGGCAGCGTAGGGAGCTGCACCCCGCTCCCTTGCCCAGCAACTTCAGCGCCGTTGCTGGCCTGCTCTGGGGGAAACTCCAAGGCATCCAGTTGTTTACGCAAGCCGGTGATGGCATTCAGATAGGCAACCCGCTGGGGATCATCCCCCGCAAAGGGCGGATACTGTTTGACGATATGGACCAGCCGCTCCTTGATCTGGGACAACAGGTCGTCGGCCTGTTGCAGATTGGATTGGAACTGGCGCAACTGCGATGCCACCTGGGCACGCTGCTCACCCTGATCACGGGCCTGGGCCATTAACGCAGAAAACCCCGGGCGGTCTGATGAACCGGCCGAAGTCTGAGGAATCTTCTCTACTGTCGACTGCTTTCGGGACGGAGCCCCAGTGGGAAATGGCACGACATCCCGGGGTGTGGCAACGTAGAGGGAAGAAATACTTCCTGGTTCGTTAACCATTTTTCACCTCCTAGACCGGGAACCGGAAGGTTCCAGTTCCCGGACTATGGATCACCTGTCGTCGCTTAGAACAGACGCAGGACCGACTGAGCTGCCTGAGAAGCCAGCGAGAGAGACGTCACACCCAATTGCTGCCGTGTCTGCAGCAGGAGCATGTTCGCACCTTCTTCGTTGGTATCCGCATTGGTCAGCTTACCCGCACCTTCCACCAGGGTATTCACCATGTTGGTGATGAACTCCTGACGGGTACTCAGGACAGACAGGTTGGCCGCCAGCGT
>QKDJ01000189.1 GCA_003252145.1 Azovibrio restrictus | reverse complement strand
GATTTCAAACATGGTGAAGGGAGCCAGCCCCCGGGAGCGGGCTACCCCGTCCACCAGAATGTTGGTGGAGGTGCCCACCATGGTAATCAGCCCCCCCAGGATGGTGGCGTAGGAGAGGGGGATGAGTAGCCGGGAAGGGGCCACACCATAGCGGCCGGCCATGGCGATGACGGCCGGAATCATGACCATCACCACCGGGGTGTTGTTGATGAAAGGGGAAACCAGCAGGCCCACGGCCAGCATGGCCAGCAACAAACGCCATTCGCTCTGGCCCGCCAGGGTGCCCAACCATTCACCCAGCTTGTCCACGCAACCGGTGCGGGACAGGGCGCCGCTGATGATGAACAGGCAGGCGATGGTGATGGGGGCGCTGTTGCTGAATACCCCCAGCACCTCCTTGGGGTCCAGCAGGCCCAGACTCAGCAATAGGGCGACCACCACCATCACGGCCACATCCGGCTTCAGCCATTCACGCACAAAGGTGGTGAACAGGCCCAGCAGGATGATGCCGACAATCAGGGCGTGCAGGTGATCCGGGAGCTGCATGGATGGAGGGGAAAATGGCTACAGCCGTCACCTTATCCATAAGTGAATTGGGAGTGAAAGAATATAAAAGTAGTTATTTATAGCTGTTGGTTATGTATATAGGCCGTTTGAATAAGCAGAAGAGGTTCCGCCACGAGTGATGAACTGGGATAATAGGCGCTTGGCAATTATTGAGTGCTGACATGACCAGCCAGCTGACCTTTCAAATTCTTGAAGACATCGCCCGGGATCTGTCCGGGGATGAAGTGACCTTTCCCACCTTTCTGGACATCACCTTTCAGGTGCGGACGGCGCTGAAGAATCCCAATCTGAATGTGGAACAACTGGCCAAGCTGGTGGGGGCCGAGCCCTTGATGAGTGCCAAGATCATCCGCATGTCCAATTCTGCGGCCATGAATCCTTCCGGACGTGAAGTGGCTGACGTGAAGACGGCCATCGTGCGGGTGGGAATGGAAGCCGTGCGGACCGTCTCTTTCGCCGTGGCCATGGAGCAGTTGCTGCAATCCAAGCAAATGCAGGCGTTCGAGGGGATATCCAAGCGCCTCTGGGAACATACGGCCCATGTGGCAGCCCTGTGTCGGGTACTGGCTCGCAAGCTGGCCAAGATCAACGGGGATGAGGCCATGTTTGCCGGTCTGGTGCATGACATCGGTGTGTTCTACCTGATGTCCCGGGCCTCCAAGTTCCCTGAACTGGTCGCGGACAAGGAAGAAATGCATGCCCTGCTGGTGGGCTGGCACGACAATATCGGTCATGCCCTGCTGTCCGCCCTGGGGCAGCCCGAATCTGTGCTGCTGGCCGTGCAGGAACACGAGCAGGACCGGGAAATCACCGAGGTGAAAACCCTTTCCGACGTGCTCTATGTGGCCAACAAGATTGCCAATACCGTTTCCTCCTGGCGCGACAAGACCCTGGACGGCGAAGTGGATACTTCCATGCTGGCCAGCATCTTTGATGCAGAAACCCTGCAGGGCATCATTGATGAGTCAGAGGAAGAAGTGACTTCACTAAAGAAGGCGCTGGGCGGTTGATTCATCCAGGGGCCTGCGGGCCCCTTGTAGTTCATAGGACAATTCGTGGAATCCTCTTCCCAGAAAGATTTGCGCGGCAGGCAGCTGGCTCTGCTCTGTCTCGGCGCTTTGGGTGTGGTGTACGGGGACATTGGTACCAGTCCTCTTTACGCCGTTAAGGAGGTTTTTGCCGGCAATCATCCCATTGTCCTGGATGAGGCCAATATTCTCGGTAGTCTCTCCCTGTTCTTCTGGGCCCTGATCATTGTGGTGTCGATCAAGTACGTGATCTTCATCATGCGGGCCGATAACCGGGGGGAGGGGGGCATCATGGCCATGATCGCCCTGGCGCTCCATGATGTACTTCCCGGTAGCCGCTCCCACAAAGCCATTCTCGTTTTGGGTGTTCTAGGGGCGGCCATGTTTTACGGGGATGGGATGGTGACCCCGGCCATTTCCGTGCTCTCGGCAGTAGAGGGGCTGGAGGTGGCCGCGCCGGGGCTGCATCATTTCATTCTGCCCATCACCCTGGTGGTGCTCTTCATCCTCTTTTCCGTTCAGCACCATGGTACGGCCCTGGTGGGCAAGGCTTTCGGGCCTGTGATGCTGGTCTGGTTCTCTGTGCTGGCCCTGATGGGTGCCAACCAGATTATGGAACAGCCCCATGTGCTGCTGGCCCTGAATCCCGCCTATGCCTTCGAGTTCCTGATCCATAACCGGGCCATGGCTCTGGTAGCCATGGGGAATGTGGTGCTGGCCGTGACTGGGGCCGAAGCCTTGTATGCGGATATGGGCCACTTTGGCCGTAAGCCTATCCAGCGTTCCTGGTTTGCCTTCGTGTTGCCCGCTCTGTTGCTCAACTATTTTGGCCAGGGCGCCCTGCTCCTGAGTCATCCGGAGGCGGCCAGCAATCCCTTCTATCTGATGGCGCCCCAGTGGGCCCTGTACCCCCTGTTGGCCCTGGCCACCCTGGCTACGGTCATTGCGTCCCAGGCGGTGATCTCCGGCGCCTTTTCCGTGACCAAGCAGGCCATGCAACTGGGCTTTTTGCCGCGCATGGAGGTGCAGCACACCTCGGAACAAGAACAGGGGCAAATTTACCTGCCGGGCATCAACTGGGGCTTGATGCTGGCCGTGATGATCCTGGTGCTGGGTTTCCGCTCTTCCAACAATCTGGCGGCGGCCTATGGCATCGCCGTGACCGGTGACATGGTGATCACCTCCCTGCTGGCCACGGTGGTGGCGGCTCGGGTCTGGGGCTGGGGCTGGCTCAAAGCCGGATTGCTGTTTTCCCTGTTCCTGGCGGTGGAGCTCACTTTCCTCAGCGCCAATATCCTGAAAATTCCCGATGGGGGCTGGTTCCCCCTGGTGGCGGGGATGTTCGTTTTCCTGCTCATGAGTACTTGGAAGCAGGGGCGCAGCCTGCTGCATCAACGCCTGGCAGGTGAGCGACTGGAGCTGCTGCCTTTTATTGAATCCCTGCGGGGCAATATGCCTACCCGGGTGGAGGGAACCGCTGTGTTCCTGAATGCGGACCCGGCTGGCCTACCCCATGCCCTGCTGCACAACCTGATGCACAACAAGATTCTCCATGAGCGGGTGGTGGTGGTGTCCGTGCAGTTTTTTGA
>QKDJ01000292.1 GCA_003252145.1 Azovibrio restrictus | reverse complement strand
TCATTTCCATGAGCTTCAGAACATCCTCTGCCGCCAGAACCAGGCAAGACACATCACTGGCTGCCACATAGCGATTGGTGGATGGGCGCTGGGCTGTCACCGCACCGATGGGGAAGCACTCCCCGATTCCCATGGACAGGATGGAATGGCCGGTCACCGCCACATCACCCACCTGCAGGGACTGCACCTTGCCCTGCTCGATGATGAAGAACTCCCGCACCACCCCGTCTGCGGGCCCCAGGATATCCATACCTTTGGGGAAGAAGGCAATCTGGACCCGCCGACTCAGATAATCCAGGGCTGCCGAATCCATGCGCTGGAACGGCAGGTGGCGCATGAGGAATTCCCGATTGCGCCCGGCCACCCGGGTCTGCCCCAGGGCACCCGGCCGGGGCATCTGATCCTGTTGTTCGCCGTTCACCATCTTGTTCTCCTAATGGGTGAAACCATATCGCTGTCCATAACTGTGTTGCAGCATCCGAGCCTGGCGGAAGACCGCCTTGAGCAGTGCCTGGTCCAGCTCGGCCAGATGCTCCGGATGCAACAGATTGTCGGGCACTAGGCCCGCACCCAGAGCAGCCATTTGTTGTTGTAGGCGGCGCTCCTGAAGATGCAGAAAAGCCCAGCAGGACCCGGTTACTTCCCGGGCATCCAATCCGGCCCGGGCACCACCCTTCTGCAGGCGGGTTAGGGTATCCACGGCATCCACGCCCGTGGCCAGGGCCAGAATCCGGGCTCCATCCACAAACAAACGGGTGCCGTAGGTCTTCAAGTCCAGGCTATTTTGCTCAAAGTGCAATTCTCCCAGCATTCCCAGGGGAGGTGGCACACCCTTCGCATTTTCGCTGAGTAAATGAAGGAATGCGGGGGCTTGGCTGACGTGGGCGGCAATGAACTGACGCAGTTGCTCGCACAGGCCCCCATCGCCTGCCACAGCCCGCAAGTCGAAATAGATGGTGGCTTTGAGCAGGGCTTCGGGCTCAGGCAGGCGCAACCACTGGTGAAAGGCCTCCTGCCATTGTTCCAGGCTCAGGCAGCAATCCGGATTGCTGGCCATCACATTGCCTTTGCACAAGGTGTAGCCGCAGCGGTCCAGCAGGCCATTTACATCTCGGGCAAAGGGCAGAAAGCGGGCTTGCAGCACTTCCGTTTCCCTGGCATCAGCCGTGGCAAAGACCAGGCCGTTGTCCTGGTCCGTCACCAGGGTTTGTTCCTCCCGCCCCTCGGAGCCAAAGGCCAGCCAGCACCAGGCCACATGGGGCAAGGCATGCCGCCCTGCCACCAGCTCCAGAGCAGCCCGGGTCACGGCATCGCTGAGGGCAGACATGAGACGCCCTCCCAAGCGAGCGCCAGCTCCCTCCTCCAGCATCTGCCGACAAAGGGTCTGTCCCTGGCCCGCCAGGCGGACCAGGCTCGCCTCGTCCCTTACCGTGGCCAGCTCCTGCATCAGGGCTTGCCAGGAAGCGCAGGGAAGGACCGGCGTCTCCCCCATGGATCAGTACTTCACCCGGGCAAAATAGGTTTTCTGGGAGGCCTCCAGGGCCTGACGCAAGGTGTGGATTCCCTTTTCCGCCAGCAAGGGCAGCATCTTCAAAAACACCTCGCCCGTGGCATAGGCATCCCCCAGGGCATTGTGGCGCCCCACGATCTGCACCCCCAGGCGTTCGGCAATCACATCCAGCTTGTGGGATTCCTGATGGGGATGGATGACGGCAGACAGGAGCAAGGTATCCAGGACCGGCTGGGTAAAGCACAGGCCCGTACGCTCTTCCTTCAATTGCAGGAAACGCATGTCAAAGGCGGCGTTGTGGGCCACCAGGGCCGTATCGCTGCAAAAGGCATGGAAAGCCGGCAGGACCACATCGATATTCGGCTGCCCGTGCACCATTTCCTCGGTGATGCCATGGATGGGAATGCCCTCGGGCCGCAGGGGACGTTGGGGGTCCACCAGCTGATCGAAACGCTCCTGACGCAGAATCCGGCCATTGACGATGCGAACGGCACCGATCTGGATGATCTCGTCCCCGTTAGCAGGTTCCAGCCCGGTGGTTTCCGTATCGAACACCGTGTAGGCCATTTCCATCAGGTTGCGATCCAGATCCACGGAGGTGTGCTGGAAGCGGAACAGGTCGAAATCGTAATACTCGGGACGCCCGCCCCCTTCGGTACCGGGCAAGGCGTAGCTGGTTTCCTGGACGGCCTGGGCCACGGGCAGAACGAAACGGAAATAGGCCCGGTGAGCCGCCTTTTCCCGCTGATACCAGATTTCCCCACCGTGCCGGTCCAGGACTTCCCGCAGGGACATGGGCGAGGTTTCCTGCCCCACCTGCATGGTTTCCAGTTCCCAGGAATAGAAGGTTTCCGAGGACATGGCATGACCTGCCCAGATCAGGTCCAGATAGGCCAGTCGGCCTTCGGAAAGGATGCGGAAGCGCAATTCCCGGATTTCGTAGTGATCGGCCAGGCGCCCTGCCAGGAAGGTGATGGCGAAGATCAGGGAGAAACTGTCGGCCCGTATCCACAGATCATCTTCCACCTGCTCCACCTTGCTGGGCAGGCGGAACAGTTCGCCGATACGGCGCTGGGCCGCCGTTACCACATCCACGGCCGAGATTTCCTCCATGGGCCAGCGACTCTTGATGGCATCGGCAAAACGCTCGGCCGTGGCATCCAGACGCTCGCTCATGTGCCCCACTTCCTCGGCAATCACCTGGATGAAACGCTCCCGGTCCGCCCCTTCCATGTCCGAGTAATCCTGCAGGGTTTCCACGGCGGCCCGCACATTGCCCAGGGCCGCACGATTACCCTCGGTCAGTTCCATCAGGCCCTGGTTACGGTTCTGTTCCTGCTCCAGGGAGCGGGTGATGTTTTCCACCGTAAGTACATACCCGGACATGCTCTGCTGTCCATCCCCCCGCTCAATGCCGGAGAGCACGGGCACCATCTGCACCCGTAGGAACTGACCACTGGAGGTGGTGGTGACGAAATTGGCCACATTGGCGGCCAAGCCCCGAGCCAAACGCTGGCGGATCACGTCTTCGGCATGGGCAATACGACTCTTGTCGATGACCGAGTAGATGGAGCGCCCCAGCCCGATCAAAGCCCCAGACGCCACGGAGGTCGGCCCTTCTGCCAAAGCATGAAATTCCAGCCGAGCCCGGTTGTTGTAGAGCAGGATGCAGCCATCC
>QKDJ01000336.1 GCA_003252145.1 Azovibrio restrictus | reverse complement strand
TTGTCCCAAAGGCCGATCCTCTCCGTACAGGATCTTGAAACCCCGGCCAGTATCCGGACAGGATTGGGAGGAGGGAAAAAATGAAGAAAGGTTTGTTCGCAGTCATCGTACTGTTTCTGGCGGCTAGCCTGACCCTGATCGCTGGATCCGGACCGGCGCAGGCTGCAGAAGCCAAGCATATCATTACCTTGAAACATGCCGAAGCCTTCCCCGCGGCGGGTTTCTACTATCCGCACCTGCTTTGGTGGAGAGACCAGGTGGAGAGACGCAGCAACGGCGCCGTCACGGTCAAACAATACTTTGGCGGGTCCCTCTCCGGATGGCCGCAAGCGCTGAAGGCACTCCAGACGGGCCTGGCTGATGTCGCTCAGGTGTGTCCCCCCTATTTCCCCAGCGAGATGCCCCTCTCCATGATCGTGGAGATGGTCGGACTCAGCACGGACTTATGGGTCGCCCAAAAAGCCGCTACGGACCTCTATAATGAGGACCCTTACATCAAGGCGGAGCAGAAAAAGCTAGGGCTGAAGCCGGTATTCACCCATCACAGCGGACTGATGCACTATGGCTTCAGAAGCATGGTCAGAACCTTCGCGGACATGAAGGACAAGATTACCCGTACCTATGGAGGATCGCTCTTTGAGGCGGAGAAGAGGATCGGCCTGAAATCCGTATTCATGCCCTATGGCGATATCTATGAGGCACTGGCCCGCGGGACGATTGACGGCACCGGATTCACCTATATTGTGAGCGACGGCTTCCGGCACTGGGAAAAGATAAAAAGCGTGGTTGAGGTTGGAGCCGGCTACTCCCTCGGATTGCAGCGCTCCATAAGACTTCCGGTATGGGATAAGCTGCCACCGGATATCCAGGCCATGTTCATGAAGCTTCAGTCCGACTGGATCGATTACTTTGCCAAAGCCCTGTATTCCGAGACGGCGCTGCTGCGAAAGAAGTGGCAGGACTTCGGGGTCGTGATCAATGAGATGACCCCTGCGGACAGGGACAAGCTGAACAAACAAATCCTCCCTGAAGCCCAGAAGGCTTTCGTGCAACAGGTGGGAAAAATGCCCGGCGGGGAGCATGCCAAAGAGGTCTGGGCCCATTACCAGAAACTGAGAGACAAGTGTCAGGCCTTGGTTGATAACAAGGGCTATCCCTGGGCTCCCAAGAAAGTGGCAAGTAAGTAGGATCCGTCCTGTCTGAATCCGGGCTGCGAAAGCTGGAGAATGTTGTCGTGAATCTCCTCAATGCTTCAACCAGGTTTATCGAAACGCTCTCCAGGATCGGGGCGGTGGCCGGCGGCACCGGCATCTTAATACTCATGCTGCTGGCCACCGCCGGGGCGATCGGGCGTAAACTCGGGCAACCGGTACCGGATGTGCTGGAAGCCTGTGAGACCATTATGTTCGCCTCGGTATTCCTCGGCATGGCTTACGTGGCTTTGCAGCGCGGGCACATAAACGTAACCATGTTTACCCAGCGTTTGTCGCTCCGATCTCAGACCCTCCTGGATGCGAGCGTTCGGCTGCTGGCCGCATCGGTATTTACCCTTCTTACCTGGTCCAGCTGGAAGCTGGCATGGAAATGGTTCCTCATACGCGAGGTCCGGCTGGCAGAATTCCCCTGGCCCATTTGGCCCTTCCGCTTCTTGTTTGTGCTCGGCATGGGAATGATCGCCATGCAGCTGATCGTCAGCGCCTTTGTTCTGATTAGAGAAGCTTCGGGCCGAGAGGGCGAACCCGGACCGGCAGGGCCAGAGGTGGAAGCCGGGAGCGCAGGAGAAGGTGATGGACCCTGACCTCATGGCCGGCATTGTGGGGATCGTTGTCCTGCTGATCCTGATGGTTCTCAGGTGCCCCATCGCTTTCGCCTTGGTGCTGGTAGGCACCGGCGGGTTGGTCTATTATATGGGCTTGGTGCCCGCCATCACCTATGTTCCCGCCCAGCTCTTCAAGTACCTGGCCAAATTCACTTTCATCGCCGTCCCGCTTTTTCTGCTCATGGGCTACTTCACCTTTCACGCCGGACTCACCGGCGGTGCCTACAGGGTAGCGCGGAACTGGGTTGGGCATCTGCCCGGCGGATTGGGTATCGCTACGGTGCTGGCCAACGCCGCCTTCGGAGCTGCCGCCGGCTCCAGCCTGGCCTCCTGTGCCGCCTTCTCCAAGATTGCCGTCCCGGAAATGGCCCGCAGCGGCTACAGCATGCGCCTGGCCACCGGCATCGTGGCTTCGGCGGGTGGGCTGGCCATTCTCATCCCGCCCAGCATCATCATGATCATCTATGGGATTCTCACCGAGACCTCTCCCGGAAAACTCTTTATCGCAGGCATCTTCCCCGGGCTGGTCTATGTCGCTGTCATTGGCTGCGCCATCATACCCTTGGTGCGGTTCAGCGCGACCTGGAAGTTGCAGGCGAAAGTTCCTCCACCGCCCCCATTGAAGCAGCGCCTGTCTGAGTCGCGCAAAATGTGGGGCATTCTCGTGCTTGCCCTGCTCGTCATCGGAGGCATTTATACGGGATTGGTAGACCCCACGGAGGCTGCCGGCCTGGGAGCTTTTGGTGCCATGCTCCTGGCTCTGGTCCTCGGTAAGCTAAACCGGGTGGCGTTCAAAGATTCCGTGTCGAGTACACTTCAGGCCAGCAGCATGATATTCCTGCTCCTGGCTGGAGCCTCGGTTTTCAGCACCTTCCTGACTCTCAGCGGCGTGATGGAGCGGGTTACGACCGCCATTATTAAACTGGATGTTCCCCTGGCAGCCTTACTGGGACTGCTGGCCATTCTCTATGTCATCCTGGGTATGTTCCTTGACTCCATATCCATGATGGTGCTGACCCTGCCCTTTGTCACCCCCATCATGTTGGACAAGGGAATCGATTTCATCTGGTTTGGGGTATTTATTACTGTTCTGGTGGAGGTGGGAGCCATCACCCCGCCCGTGGGGCTGAACATATATGTCATGAAGGGGGTGCTTCGCGACGAGATATCCCTTGAGGAACTGTTCATCGGAGCGGCTGTCTTTGTGCCGCTTATTCTGATCGTGCTGGCCATACTGATTTTTTTCCCCGAATTGGCCACCTGGCTGCCAGAGAAAATGGTCTGAGATCGGCTACCAAACCGATTTTGCATTTCAAATTGGCCTGACCTGCTTCCGCGATCACTTTGCCCAAAAGCATCTTCCAAATTTCC
>QKDJ01000220.1 GCA_003252145.1 Azovibrio restrictus | reverse complement strand
CGGGCCTTTTCTATATTCATGAACCCATTACTTCAACTGATCCAGTAGCAACCCGAGAATCTTACGGGCAGTTTCGGAACGGTCTGTACCGCCCTCAGGAGTCAGCACCTGCACCTGGGTATTTTCACCCTCTTCCTTCACATAAATGCGGTACTGGATCTGGGTCGAAACCTTCTCATCCTTCTTCCAGACAGCAAGCTTGGACAACCAACCTTCTTCCTTCTTCTTGCTATCCGCATCCGGATCCACATAGCGCACAAAGTAAATACCCCGGCTGCGATCACGGTCCTCAACGGTGAAGCCCACTCGATCCAGTGCCAGACCCACGCGACGCCAAGCTCGGTCAAAGCGGTCTTCCACCTGCAGCATACCGCCATCACCCGTACGAACCAACTTGGCGCGACTTTCCACCTTGGCAGTCGCCATGGCAGCCTCGGCACGCCGCTCATCCGAGCCAAGACGAACCATCAGGCGACGCAGCATTTCTGCTTCCAGTTCCGGATCGGGACTAGCAGGTTGCCAACGAGTATCCTCCTGGGCGGTAGAGGTAAAGACTTCCTCCATCCGGCGATGACTGATGAAGACATCCATGGTGCCAGGTTTGACGCCCGGCTCGAAACGGGTCCGGAACTTGTCCCGTTCGCCAGTGGAATACAGGGAGTCCAGCAGCTTGCCCAGGGTATTACGGAAGATATCGTCTGGAATCTTGGCCCGGTTTTCGGCCCAGTCCGTTTCCATGATACCTGCTTCAGGCACCTCGGTAACGATGATGAAGCCCAATTCCTGCCAGAAGCCCTTGACGGAGTCCCAGAGTCGGTCCGCCGGCATGGTCACCACCAGCCAGCGCTCACTTCCCGCCCGCTCGACACGCACATTGTCGACCGTAGGCAGTACTTCTGTATTCTGAGCCAGGGCACCAGGGCTGCGCTCAGCGCTGTATTCGGAATAAGTGGCGCTGCCACGACCGGAGAAGTCAGGCACAGCAAAACGGTCATCCCGGGACAACTGGGTCAGGTCAGGAGGCACCTCCAGCGTTGGCGCCTTGCCTGCAGACTTGTAATCAATTTTCTTGCTTTCCGGAATCAGGGATGAACAGCCACTTAGAGAAATGGCCAGCAAGCCCAACAACAACGGGGAAACCCTGCGCATCTATTGCTCTCCTCAAGCCTTCACACCGGCCTGCCGCATGGCAGCCAGAACCTTTTCCTTACCTGCTGCTCCCAGAGGAGTCAGCGGAAGACGAATACCGCTTCCCATCAGGCCCAACTGCTCCACAGCCCATTTCACAGGAATGGGATTGGCTTCACAAAACAGATCACGATGCAGGCCCAAGAGACGGAAATGCAGATCGCGGGCCAACTTGCCGTCACCGGCTGCCGCAGCCACACACATGTCGTGCATCAGGCGGGGTGCCACATTGGCAGTTACGGAAATGGTGCCGTGGAAGCCCAGCAGGATGGTCGCCATACAGGTCATGTCATCACCGCTGTACAGGGCAAAATCCTTGGGCGCACGGGCAATCAGATCACAAGCCCGATCAATGTTGCCGGTCGCATCCTTGATGCCCACCACATTAGGAATCTGCGCCAGGCGCAGAGCGGTGTCATTGGCCATATCAGCCACGGTCCGACCCGGTACGTTGTACAGGATTACCGGGATATCCACACCTTCAGCGATGGAACGGAAATGCTGATACAGCCCTTCCTGGGTGGGCTTGTTGTAGTAGGGCACCACGGACAGCACGGCATCCACACCGGCAGACTTGGCAAAGCGGGTCAGTTCAATGGCCTCAGCCGTGGAATTGGCCCCTGTGCCCGCAATCACGGGCACACGACCGGCGGCATGTTCCACCGTAGCCTTGATAAGGGCGCAATGCTCTTCCACATTGACGGTGGGAGACTCCCCCGTCGTTCCCACGATCACGATACCGTCCGTTTTCTCGGCCACATGGAAATCAACCAGCTTCTTCAGGGCGTCGAAATCAAGACTGCCATCCTCGAACATGGGGGTGACAACGGCAACGATGGATCCGGTAATCATGGGTTCAGTGGCTTAAAAAAGAAGTGGGAGATTGTACCCGAAGGCCCGAGGGCGCGAAACGCGCCCTCGGAGCAAAACAGTGTCATGGTTTGTAAATCAGAGGTCCGCCAGGGCGCGCAGATGGGCTCCCACGCTACGGGACAAGGAAGAAAGCACGTAGCCACCTTCCAAGAGTGAAACGACTCGCTTGCCCGCCGTTTCAGCTGCCAGTTTTTTCAGCTGCTCGGTGACCCAGGCATAGTCCTTTTCAAGCAACTTCAAGCCGCCCATATCGTCTTCGTAGTGCCCGTCAAACCCGGCAGAAATGAAAACCATCTGGGGCTTGAAATCCTTCAGGCGCGGCATCCAGACATCCTGCACAGCCCCCATGAATTCTTCACCGCCGGAATAGGCCGGCAGAGGAACATTGCACATGTTGGGTGCGGGGTTCTCGGCACCACTATAGGGGAAGAAGGGATGCTGGAAGATGCTGCACATGAGCACTCGCTCATCACCCTTGAAAATATCCTCGGTGCCGTTACCGTGATGCACATCGAAATCGATGACCGCCACCCGCTCCAGACCATGAACTTCCAAAGCGTGCCGAGCGGCAACCGCCACATTATTGATGAAGCAAAAGCCCATGGCATTTTCCCGCTCCGCATGGTGGCCGGGAGGGCGGATGGCGCAAAAGGCATTTTCCACTTCGCCGGACATGACCAGATCCACCGCCATCACCCCGGCTCCGGCAGAGCGCAGGGCAGCCTTCCAGGTATGGGGATTCATGGCGGTATCCGGGTCCAGGTGCACCACACCATGCTCCGGGGATGAGCGCTTGAGGCGCTCCAGATGGGAAGCGGGATGGACCCGATGCAGCTGCTCGATGGTCGCCAGGGGCGCATCGTAATAAACAAAATAGGCATCAATGCCCTGAGCGATCAGGTAATCATTGATAGCACTCAGACGGCTGGGTGATTCCGGATGGTGGGCGCCCATGTCGTGCAGCTGGCAGTCCCGGTGGGTAATGAAGGCAGTCGTCACGTAAATCGTCTCTTTTCTCTAGTTATAGTTTCCCCTGAAAACCCGGCTACAACTCGATCCAAGGGTTTATCTATGTCATTATCGACCCAAGCCTGCCCGCACGACAAGCGACCCGGAAGATTCCTTTTATCATCCAGAATCTGTCCCAATTCCCTGTTTTCGCCAGATACCGGAGCCCCCATGCCCACACCAACCACTCCCGCCACCCTGCAATCCGTATTGAGCAAGGCCGGTCATGTGATTCTGGGCAAGCCACGGGAACTGCAACTGGCGCTCGCCTGCCTGGTGGCGCGCGGGCACCTGCTGATCGAAGATGTGCCAGGTCTTGGGAAAACCACACTAGCCCACACCCTCTCCCGTCTGCTGGGACTCAGTTTCTCCCGTGTTCAGTTCACCAGCGATCTGCTGCCTGCGGATATTCTTGGGGTCTCCATTTACGAACGGGAAAGCGGGCATTTCCGTTTCATTCCCGGGCCCGTTTTCACTCAGGTGCTGCTGGCCGATGAAATCAATCGGGGCACCCCCAAGACCCAGAGTGCCCTCCTGGAAGCCATGGAAGAGCGCCAGGTGACTGTAGAAGGGGAAACCCGGCCCCTACCCCGCCCCTTCTTCGTCATCGCCACCCAGAATCCATCCCACCAGATCGGCACCTTTCCCTTACCGGAATCCCAGCTGGACCGTTTCCTCTTGCGTATTCGCCTGGGTTATCCGGATAGACAGGCAGAAAGACAACTGCTGGAACAGGGGGATCGGCGCGAATCCCTGGAAACCCTGCTTGCAGAACTCAACCCTGAGGCCCTGGAAGCCCATCAGCTTGCAGCCTCCCAGCTCCACGCCTCTCCCGCACTCCTGGATTATGTCCAGGCACTCCTTGATGCCTCCCGCCAATCCGGACTGTTTCGACACGGGCTTTCCCCCCGGGCAGGATTGGGCCTTCTGGCAGCCGCTCGGGCCTGGGCCTACCTGGAGGGCCGCGCCGCTGTCCTGCCCGACGATATTCAGGTGGTTTTTCCCGCCCTGGCGACCCATCGCCTGCAACCGGTCAATCATGACGGGCACGCCAGCGAAGCCGAAGTCATCACCCTGATGCAGAGCGTTCCCATTCCCTGATGTCGCAAGCCTCTTCACCCAAACGTCAGGGGTGGCTGAGCAAGCTGATTCCCCCCCACAGTGCCGAGCCTGGAGTGGTCCGGCTGGGTCGGCGTCGCATCTACATCCTGCCCAATCGTTCCGGGCTGCTGTTCGGCATTACCTTGATTCTCATGCTCCTGGGCGCCATCAATTACCAGTTGGCCCTGGGCCATGCCCTGGTCTTTTTGTTAGCCAGCCTGGGGTTGATCAGCATGCTGCATGCCCAACGGAACTTACTGGGCCTGGAAATCCAGGCCCAACCGGGCCCATCGGTGCATGCGGGTGAGCCGGGCAGTTTTCGCATCCAGGTCAGCAACCCAGACGGCCGCCCCAGATCAGCCCTGGAATGGCAGCTGGAACGCCAAGCCATGCCTCGACGGCTTGATCTGCAGCTTAAACAGGACAAAGGTTGGGTCACCCTGGATATGGCCACCCATCAGCGAGGCTGGTTTGCCATGCCGCGCCTGACCCTCTCCAGCACCTATCCCTTGGGTTGGTACCGAACCTGGAGCCATCCCTGGCCCCACACCCGTCTGCTGGTCTACCCCGCTCCCAGCTTTACCCCCTTACCCCCAGGAGGCAGTTTCCAGGGAGATAGTCACGCCATTGTCCAGGAGGGACACGGGGATTTCTCCGGCTTGAGAGAGCGGCAGCCGGCAGAAACCCTCCGCCATGTGGCCTGGAAAGCAGCGGCCCGGGAACAGGGGCAAAAGCCCCTGCTGGTCAAGGTATTCGGCGAAGGACGCAATGAAGACCTGGAGCTGGCCTGGACCAGCACCGCGGGCGATGACGAAACCCGGCTCTCCATCCTGACCGGCTGGGTATTGCAGGCGGAACGTCAGGGACTCCGCTACAGCCTGACACTGCCCTCCCGAACGATTCCCGCTGCCAGCGGTGCCGCCCATTGCCAACGCTGCCTCCAGGCCCTGGCCCTGTATCCGGACAACTCATGAGTCGCCACTCCCCCGTACTGGAACGGCACCAAATCCCCTGGCTGATCGGGGTGGCCCTGTGCACTACCCTGCCCCATGCCGGCTTCCTGCCCATCTGGATGACAGGCCTGTCCGCGCTGCTCCTGATGACCGTGGCCTGGCAATGGCACCGGGGACTTGCGCCTTTGCATAAAGCACTGAAAGTGCTGCTGGTCGTGGTGTGCACAGCAGGCATCCTTTTCGAATACAAAACCTTGCTGGGACGCGATGCGGGGATTGCCATGCTGGTTCTGTTCATGGCCCTGAAACAGCTGGAACTGCGCACCCACCGGGATGCCACTGTTGTTATCAGCCTCGGCTACTTTCTACTGCTTACCCACTACTTCCATGCCCAGGACATTCCCACGGGCCTCTGGCTGATCCTTAGTACCCTACTGGTGACCGCGGCCCTACTGAAGCTACAGGCAGCCCCAACTGCTAGCCCCATGAGCCTGCTGAAAACGGCAGGAGGCCTCCTGCTACAAGCCCTGCCTCTGATGTTGGTGCTTTATCTTTTCTTCCCTCGCATTCCCGGCCCCCTCTGGGGCCTGCCCCAGGACGCCTATACCGGTCGTACTGGCCTTTCGGAAACCATGGCTCCGGGCAATATTTCCGAACTGGTCAACAGCCCTGAAATCGCCTTCCGCGCCCAATTCACGGGGCCTCCACCCACGCCTCAAACCCGTTATTGGCGCGGCCCCGTACTCGACCATTACGATGGACGTGCCTGGCAAGCAGGCCCGACCGGGCGGGAAGCCGCTCCTGTGGAACATCTGGGACAAGCCCTGTCCTACAGCCTGACCATGGAGGCCCATAAACAGCACTGGCTGCTGGCCCTGGACATGCCGGCACGACTTCCCGACAACCCCGAACTGGGGGCACGGCTGGACAAGAATGGCACCGCCCTCTCCAATCGTCCTCTGCTCAATCGGCAGCGTTATGAACTGCAGTCCTTCCCCAGCTACCGCCTAGACCCGGAAGGGAAAACTGTCTCCCTACCCCGTCATTTGCAACTTCCTCAGGGCTACAACCCGCGTACCCTGGAATTGGGGCGCCAGTGGAAATCCCAAGGCCTTACTCCGGAAGGCACCATCCAGCAGGCCTTACGCATGTTCCGGGAAGAAAACTTCCATTACACCCTGAGGCCACCCCTGCTGGGGCGCAATGCCATGGACGACTTCCTCTTTTCCACCCGCCGGGGTTTTTGCGAACACTATGCTTCCGCTTTCGTTGTTTTGATGCGAGCCGCCGGGGTGCCGGCCCGGGTTGTGACCGGTTACCTGGGCGGGGAAGTCAATCCCGTGGATGGTTTCATGATCATCCGCCAATCCGATGCCCACGCCTGGGCAGAAGTCTGGATAAAGCAGAAAGGTTGGGTGCGTGTGGATCCTACCGGCGCCATTTCCCCCGCCCGTATCGAGAGCAGCCTGGCATCCGCCCTACCCGATGAGGCAACCCTGCCCTATATGGAGCTGCGTTGGGCCCGACAACTGCAGCAACGCTGGGAAGCCCTCAATAATCAATGGAACCAGTGGGTCCTGGGCTACGACCAATCCCGCCAACAGGAATTACTGGCCCGACTGGGTTTCACGGATGGCAACTGGCGCACCTTGATTCTTTTACTAGGGATAAGCACCTTGGTACTCCTGGTTGGCCTGAGCCTCTGGTTATTCCTGCCTCGAACCAGTAAGGACCCTGCCTGGGCCCTTTGGAACAAGGCACGCAAACGACTCCAGACTCAGGGCATCTCGGCCCCCGATTGGGAATCCCCCATGGCGCTGGTCCAGCGTCTGGAGACGGCTGCCCCCCACCTGGTGCCGGCCTACAGGGAACTGGCCAGACTGGTGATGACTGCCCGCTATGAGGCGAATGGTCCTAAAATGGAGGCCTTGCGCCACGCCTACCAGCAACTACCCCGATAACCCATGCTCCCTCGTCCCTCCCTGCACGCCCTGTTTATGGGCCTAGCCCTGTCCCTAACTTCCCTGACCAGCCAGGCCTCCGGCATGGCCGACGCCCCCGAGGTCCAGCAGTTCATCCAGGACATGGGTCAGATGCACGGACTTGATCAGGATGCGCTCCAGCAACGTTTCTCCCAACTCGCCCCCAATGATCGGGTACTGGCCCTGATTGCCCCCCCCACCAAGCCCACCCAGCGCTCCTGGCAGCGTTACCGGAGCCGCTTTCTCGACCAGACCCGCATCAAGGCCGGGGTGGAATTCTGGAACGAAAACGCCCAATTACTGGCCGAGGCCAGCCGTCGCTACGGCGTTCCGGAAGAAATCATTGTGGCCATCATCGGGGTGGAGACCATTTATGGCCGCAATACAGGGAGCTTCAACACCATGGAATCCCTGGCCACACTGGCCTTCTACTATCCCCGCCGGGCAGATTTTTTCCGACAGGAGCTGGAGCAACTGCTGTTGATGGCCCGGGAAAACGGCAACGACCCGGCTGACTACACCGGCTCCTATGCAGGTGCCTTGGGCATTCCCCAATTCATGCCCGGCAGCTTGCGGCGCTTTGCCGTGGATTTTGATGGTGATGGCCGGATTGACCTGGAAAACAGTGTGGCAGATGCCATCGGTAGCGTGGCCCGCTTTCTGGAGCAACACGGCTGGCAGGCAGATGCCCCGATTGCCGTCCCCGCCCTGCTGAATCAAGCCCCGGATCCGGCCTGGATTGAAGCCGGCATCCGCCCAACCCTGGAAGTAGGTGCCCTGCAAAAAGCCGGCGTCTGGAGCAGCAAGGCGGACCAGGCTCGCCCGGTCACCTTTGTGGATCTGGTGACCCCTGATGCGCCCACGGAATACTGGCTGGGTTACGAGAATTTTTACGTGATTACCCGTTACAACCGCTCCAGCTTCTACGCCATGTCGGTATTTCAACTGGCTGAAGCCATAAAGGAAAAGAAAGCGGCTCAGAAGGCCGCTTCCCTGGCGCCCGACAAGGGCTGAGACAGCCTAGAGCAAACTATCCCGAGTGATGCCGCCGCGCTTGAGGATGCGACGCAGGCGCTCAAGACCTTCCATCTGAATCTGGCGCACCCGTTCCCGGGTCAGGGAAAGATCAGTGGCAATCGCATCCAGGGTGGAGATTTCCCGGCCATTGAGGCCATAGCGTTGCTCCACCACCTGACGCTGGCGTTCCGTCAGCTGCTCCAACCACTCCTGCACCAGCTGGTTACGCTCATGATCCTGCAGGGCGCTTTCCGGATCGAGACCATTTTCATCGGCGATGAAATCCACCACGGAATGGCTGGGATCAATTTCCAGGGGGGCATCCAGGGAGGCAATGTGCTCGCTCAGTTGCAGCACATGACGTACATCATCCGTGGGCTTGTCCAGCAACATGGCCACCTGTTCGATGGTCCGGTCCCGGGACTCGGCGGACTCCAGATGACGCATGGCCCGCAACACCACGTTGATTTCCTTGACCACATGCACCGGCAGACGAATGGTGCGTGACTGATTCATGATGCCCCGCTCGATGGACTGACGAATCCACCAGGTAGCGTACGTAGAAAAACGAAAACCCCGCTCGGGATCGAATTTTTCCAGGGCATGGATCAACCCGAGATTACCCTCTTCCACCAGATCCAGGAGCGGAATACCCCGATTCAGGTAATGCTTGGCAATATTCACCACCAGACGAAGATTGTGTTCAATCATCTTCTGCCGGGCCGCAAAATCACCCTGACGAACCAGACGGGTGGTTTGCAATTCCTCTTCAGGTGTCAGAAGAGGCTTGGCACCGATCTGATTGAGGTAAAGCTGAGTAACGTCTTCCAGGAAGTCTGTTTCATGAACATCGGCCTCCTGGGCGGGAGAAGCCTGCTCCGGCTCATCATCCGGAGGAAGGAGCGCCTCTTCATCGCCCTCGAAAGCTTCTTCCCTGGACTCGCTCATCGCTTGGGCAGGAAGTCCAGAGGCTCAACCGGCTTGCCTTGCCGACGCACTTCGAAATGCAGTTTAACGGTATCGCTATCCGTATTACCCATTTCGGCGATCTTTTGTCCCCGCTTCACACTCTGACCCTCCTGCACCAGAATTTTCTGGTTATGGGCATAAGCCGACAAGAAGGTTGCGTCATGTTTGACGATCACCAGTTGGCCGTATCCCCTCAGGCCGCTACCGGAGTACACCACCTTGCCATCTGCGGAGGCCAGGATGGGATCCCCCGCCTTACCGGCAATATCCACCCCTTTACCCTGGGCAAAGGTGCCTACGACCTTACCTTGTGCCGGCCAGGACCAAACCACCCCTTCCACTGACGACTCACCCGCACCAGCAGTGGTGGTAGCGGCTACAGGTGCAGTTGCTTTGGCTTCTGTCTTGGCAACTTCAACGGGCTGAGCTCCAGGGTTCTGCAGCCGGGCATAGGCCGCATCTGAATAGGGCTCTTTTTGGACCTTGGGACTTTGCTTGTACTGACTGCTGTTCTGAGGCGTGGTCCCGTCCAGGGAGCGCTGTTCCACCACAGCACCGCCAACAGCAGTGGCCGCCACCACCGGCTGGGCCTGGGCGCTTCCCTCGGGAGGCATCACCCGCAGGCTTTGCCCCACGGAAATCCGGTTAGGGTCCGTGATGTAGTTCCAAGCGGCAACCTCACGATAGTCCTGACCATATTCCAGGGAAATGCTGTAGAGGGTTTCCCCTTTTTTCACCACATGAAAACCAGGACCTGTCTGAGCAGCACTACTTTTCAAGGACTGGGAACGATCCTCAACAGGCGCAGGTGTCTTACTGGCACAACCAGACAAAAAGGCCAGCAACAAGGCTGCAGCCAAAGAAAAATTCAATTTGGAATATCTATCAGTCATTCGACACCAGGTAGCAGAGGCACGAAGCGCACCGTCTCGAGACGGGACTCGGTAAACCCCTGGGGAGTACGTTCGATGAGGTAAAGATACTGTTCATTCCCCCCTACTGGCAAGACCAGGCGACCACCCATGGCCAGCTGCTGCATCAATTCAGGAGGAATACGACCCGCAGCGGCAGCCACGATGATGCTGTCAAAAGGCGCAGCTTCGGGCAAACCCATGCCACCATCTGAATGCTTGAGCCTGACCTGCAGACCGGGAATCTGGGCCAGATGTCCCCTGGCCTTGGCCAAGAGGGGTTCAATCCGTTCCACGGAATACACATCCCGGGTCAGTTGTCCCAGCACGGCCACCTGATAACCACAACCCGTACCCACTTCCAGGGTCTTGCCCAATCCCTTGCGACCCGCCAACAAGACCTCAATCATGCGAGCAACCACATAGGGCTGGGAAATGGTCTGGGAAAACCCGAGAGGCAAGGCAGTATCTTCATAGGCCCGGGACGCCAGGGCCTCTTCCACGAAGATATGCCGGGGAACAGCACCCATGGCGGCCAGAACGGCTTCATTGACAATGCCCTTGGCCCGCAAACGGTCAATCATGCGAGCCCGGGTCCGCTGGGAGGTCATGCCGATACCCGCAAGCGCAGTATTCATTGGTTCAACCAGGAACGGATACGTGAAAGTTGTTGTTGATGGGTCAGGTCGATCTGCAAGGGGGTAATTGAGGCGTAGCCATTTTCCACCGCATGGAAATCCGTCCCCTCGCCAGCATCCTGAGCCGCGCCAGCAGCACCGACCCAGTACATGGTTTCATGGCGAGGCGTAGTGATGGGCACCACCGGCTCTGCCTTATGGCGTTTGCCCAAACGGGTCACCAAGGTGCCTGCCAGTTGATCATGGTGCACATCAGGAACATTGACATTTAACAGCACAGGTTCATGCACGGGATTTGCGACAAAACGTTCCGCCAGTTCCCGAGCTATTTTTCCCGCGGTTTCAAAATGTTGTTGATTTTTCCCCACCAGGGAAATGGCGATAGCCGGAATACCTAAAAGATAACCTTCGGTTGCCGCTGCCACGGTACCAGAATATATGGTGTCATCCCCCATATTGGCCCCATGGTTAATACCTGAAATCACCATATCCGGCATATATTCCAGCATGCCGGTCACCGCCAGATGCACACAATCCGTCGGCGTTCCATTCACAAAATAAAACCCATTGGCGGCCTGTCGAAGAGACAGGGGGCGGTCCAGGGTCAGGGAATTGCTGGCACCGGACCGATCCCGCTCCGGCGCCACCACCACGATCTCCCCTAAGCCCTGCAGAGCTTCTGCAAGGCAGGCAATGCCGGGGGCGAAATAACCATCGTCATTACTGAGGAGAATCCGCATGGACAGGGACTCAGATGGCCAGTTGAGTCAGGCTGCCACCATTGGACAACCAGGCTTCCACCCACTTGGGCTTGCGGCCCCGGCCCGTCCATTCCAGATCAGCCTGCTGAGGGTGACGATACTTGGGAGCCACTTTGCCACCGGCGCGGCTGCTGCGAGTCTTTTCACCGGCATCGCCACCTACCAGATCATTCAGGGAAAAACCCCGGGCCTGCACGAAAGCTTCCAGCTCCTTGCGTACCTTGGCCTTTTCTTCCACTTCGCGGCGCTTGATTTCCTTAGGAATCAGACGCTCAAGCTCTTTCAGCTGAGCCAGGGAAAGGGTGGAAATATCCATGTCAATTCCTTCAATAAATATTAAGACCCGAGCATTCTATTAAATAAGGCGTTTTAAGGGCAAGAAAAACATATTCAAGAAACCAGATGGGGCTGGGCCAGATATTCTTTTGAATGCATTTCCGTCAAACGACTGACGGTGCGGAAAAATTCGCTGGATTGGGTGCCCTCGGTATATAAACCTTCCGGTTCACAATCAGCCGTGGCAATCAGTTTTACCTTGTGGTCGTAAAACACATCC